>JAKSUS010000040.1 GCA_024408745.1 Candidatus Gastranaerophilales bacterium
TGATTTTATAAAAAATATTTATTTTTTTGATGAAAATTATTCTTTTAATAATGATAAATATTTATTTTCTCTTTCGGAAAACTTCTTCTATCATCAAACATTTTTATATATTCATGAAAATTCAAGACATTTCCAAAATAAATATACACGAACAAAATTTACTAATTTTATTCAAAATATTTTTGCACATAAAAGGAAAAAAGAAATTGAAAAACGCTTAAATATTGAAAAGATGATAGCAGAGAACACCCCGTTTTTATTAGTACCTTCAACATTTGTTAAAGATGACTTATTAGAATTTTTCAATATAAAAGAGGGAAACATTTGCATTCTTCCTCCTTGTATAAACAAAGTTGATGAAATACAAAAAGAAAAAAATGAGATATTTACATTCGGTTTATCTGCAAGAGGATTTGGCAATAAAGGCGGTTGGCAGGTTATTATATCAGCTTTATGGCTAAAATTATTAAATAAAAAATTTAAAATTTTAATAATTTATCCTTTTACCAAACATTTAAAACCGGTTCAACTAATCGTGAATATACTCGGACTATCCCAAAATATTGAATTTTTAGATTATTGCAAGGATATAAAAAACGAATTTTATTCTAAAATTGATTGCTTGATTGTTGCGTCAAAAAGAGAAGCCTTCGGACTTGTTGCACCCGAGGCAATGCAATTGGGTATTCCGACAATAGTAAGCACAAGATGCGGTATAAAAGATTTTATTAAAAATAATGAGAACGGTTTTGTTTATGATTATAAAAAACCTTTATATAACCTTTTCAAAAAAATGCTTTATGTGCTGGATAATAAGGATAAATTAGAAAAAATTTCTGAAAATTCAAAGAAAATTTACGAAGAATTAACTTATGATAAACTGAAAAATAATATCAAAAATATTCTTGAAAAAACGAATTTTTTATAATTTATTTAGTATAATAATTCTATGGAAAATGATTTTAAATATGTACAGGTTCTTGTTAATATTCCTAAACTTGATACAAGAACATTCTCTTACAAAATAACGGAAGATTTAAAAGATAAAATAAAAATCGGGCAGATTTTGCTTGTTCCGTTCGGTATGCAAGGTGGCGTTAATGCTTTTGTTGTTGGTTTTACAAATTACATGCCTGAAGGCATCAGAGCAAAAGAAATTTATGAAATAGTAACTGAAGAACCTGTTTTTAATCTTGAATATTTAAAATTTTTAGAGTGGATTTCTCAATATTATTGTACTTCTTTGCAAAATGTCATAGAAGCGGCAATACCTTCAATATTTATGGCTACTATCAAAAAGAGTGTCGTTTTAAAAGATAATGAAATAGTTTTAAATGACTTTTCAAAAGATGAAATAAGAATTTTAGAACTTTTAAAAGAGAAAAACAAAATGGCACAGAGTAGTTTACAAAAAAAATCTAAAATCGCCGGTTCAAAATTCTATCAAGCTTTAAGAAAACTAAAAGATAAAAACATTGTTGAAATCTTGATTGAAACAACAGAAACAGCAAAATCTAAAAATCAAAAAGTTGTTTATTATAAAAACTCCGATAACGCAACAAAAAGACAAGAAGAAGTTTTAAATATTTTAAAATCTAAAACTCCAAATGGTGAATTAACGATGATTGAAGCAGTAAAAATTGCAAAAACCACACCCGCAACTTTAAATAAATTAAATGAAAACGGCAATATTGAAATAAGAGAAGAAAATGTTTTCAGAAATCCGCTTGAAATCTTTAAAAATGTAAAAGTTGAAGAATTGGCAACTTTAAATGACGAACAAAATTATGCTAAAAAAGATATTTAAAGAGCAATTGAAAATCGAGAAAACGATCCGATTTTATTATATGGAATAACTGCATCAGGCAAAACGGAAGTTTATTTTCACTTAATAAAAGAAGTTTTAAAACAAGGTAAAAACGTAATATTTTTGGTTCCGGAAATCGCACTCGCATCGCAACTTGCAAAAAGATTTGTTTCAAAATTCGGGATTGATGATGTCGCTATTTGGCATTCAAGTATTTCAGACGGTGAAAAATATGATGTTTGGCAAAAAATGAAAGAAAATAAAATAAGAATAATCATTGGCGCAAGGTCTGCAATTTTCGCCCCTCTTCAAAATTTAGGCTTAATTATTATTGACGAAGAACACGAAGCGACATACAAACAAACAACCCCCAACCCAAGATATGATGCAAGATTGCTCGCAAGAAAAAGAGCCAAAGAAGAAACCGCATTACTTCTTTTAGGAAGTGCAACCCCTGATATTAATTCATATTATGAAGCATTAAATTCAAACAGATTAATCGTTATGACAAAAAGATACAAAGATGTTAAACTTCCAACGGTAAAAATTGTTGATATGCGATTTGAACATTCAAAAGGGGCTTATAAAAGCATTTTTTCAAATATTTTAAGAGGTGAAATCGAGCAGAATTTAGCCGACAAAAAACAAACAATTCTGCTTGTAAACAGGCGCGGTTTTGCAACAACTACAACCTGTCAATCTTGCGGACACATTATTGAATGTCCTAAATGTTCAATTCCTCTTATTTATCATAAACAAACGGATACTTTAAGATGTCATTATTGCAACTTTGAGATGGAGCCTGTTAAGATTTGCCCCGAATGTGGCGAAGAAACAATAAAGAATTATGGGTTAGGCACTCAAAAAGTTGAAGAATATGCGAAAAACGATTTTCCGAACGCAAAAATTGCAAGACTTGACAGTGATGTGATGTCAAAGAAAAATCTTCATATAGATATTTTAAATCAATTTATGAATGGCGATATTGATATTTTGATAGGTACACAAATGATTGCAAAAGGTATGGATAATCCGAATGTTACTTTAGTCGGGGTTATGCTTGCAGACCAAAGTTTTAATTTGCCTGATTATAGAGCATCAGAAAGAGGATTTCAACTTTTAACACAAGTTGCGGGACGTGCAGGACGTGGCGATTTTGAGGGCAGAGTTATTTTTCAATCTTATGCACCTGACTTTTTCGCTTTAAAAAATGCAAAACAACAAGATTACAAAACATTCTATCAGGAAGAAATTCAAAACCGTTATGAACTTGCATATCCTCCTTATTCAAATTTGATAAGATTTATAATTAGTTCAAAAATGGAATTCAGGGCTGAAAAAATTTCTATGGAAATTGCTATGAGATTAAATGATTTGACTTCATCGAGGGGAATATCAGAAAAACTTGAAGTTTTAGGACCTTCACCTTGTGTTATTTCAAAAATTAATAACGAATACCGTTTTCAGATTTTGATAAAGAACAGACTTGGCGAAAAAGGACACTTTTTAATTACAAGTTTTATAAAGAATTTAAAAGTGCCGACCGAAATTAAATTTTTGATAGACGTCGATCCGACGGAAATGCTGTAAAAATTATTATTATCTTACATTAACTTCAAAAGTGCCGTGATACATTTTTACGGTTAAACGCATTGTTTCGTTTTTATAGCCTGTTGGTGGAGGATTAAAACTCGGAGTTTGCATAACTGCATTATAAACAACATCGTTCAAAGTAAAATTATCGGATTGTTGTTGAAATTTTCTGTTTGTTAAGGCACCATTACTTGAAATATTAAATGATATTACACAAGTCCCGTCACCTATAACATTGGCAAAATTCATTTTACCTGCAAGTTTATTCCTCAACGCAATTTTATAATTTGCTAATTCCTGTTTATTTACCATTGGTGTAACTGTTTGTGGTTTTGTTACCGTAGTTTGTTGCGTTGTAACAGGTTGAGTTTTGGGTTGTGTTTGTTGTTTCTGTTGAACCTGTTGTTGAATTGGTTGTGTAGTTCGTTTAGGTTTTACCTGTGTTTGAGGCTTTGTTTGCTGAATCGGTTGAGGCTTATAAACAACTTGTTGTTTAGGTGGTTGATAATTTTGCTTAACAATGATTTTAGGTTGTGGTTGTTGAACCTGAACAGGAGCTTGTTGAACAGGTGGTGTTGGAATAACCGGTTGTTCAACTTCTTGAGATCGTGAAACTGTTTTAATTTCAGGTTTTGGAGGTGTGTTATTCCATAAAGTATTTATATTAGGAATATTTTTAGTAATCGTTGCTTTATCTTCCGTTTTAACAATCTCAACATCACTATCTTTTGGATTACCGACAAAGAAAACTATAATGAATGATAAAATTACGCAGATTACAAAAAATATTGTTGAAACGGGTTCAAAAAAATCATTTTTCTTCTTTGGCTTTTCTTGTTTAATATATTCAACTTTTGGAACTCCCTGTTGGATTTCCTGTTTGGGAATTGGTTTTGGTTCAGGCTTTATTTCTTCTTTTTTAGGATTAATTTCTTCAAATGTATCGTTACCGCAATCACAAAAATCGGGTTTAACTTCGTATTCTGTTTGGCATTCGGTACATCTGAACATTTTTAATTAGTATCCTTTTTTAATAACTTCTGTATCGTTAAAGTCGCTCGCTGATGAATATTTTGAACGATTTGAAATTTTCCAGCCACCCTCAACCTTTGTAGTTACCCTGTTTGAACCGACCGGGAAATTTAAAATAGAACGTCCCTGATAACTTCTTATGACAGGAGCAATATTTTGAATTGCATAAGGTGTATAGGCAGGTGTCAAAGACCAGGTTTGAACATTTGAAACTTTGCCGTATTTATCAACATCAAACGAAAATTTAAAGACTGTTCCCATAGGAATTATAGGAAGTCTGACATCAGACATAATTTGGTTTTGCAAGTTAGAACGCCATTTGTTCCATTCAATTTCTTCCTGAGTTGGAGTAAGGGTTTTTTGTACAGGTTTTTGAACTGTTGTTTGAACAGTTTTTTGAGGTTGTTGTGCCGTTTTTTGTACCTGTTGAGTTTGTTGTTGAGGTTGAACCTTTTGGACAACCTTGGTTTGCGGTTGAGTTTTAACAGTTGTTTTTTGTGCGGTAGTTACAACTTTTTTAGGAACTTGTGCAACTTGTTTTTTAGTTGTTTGCTCTTGTTGAACCTGATTATTTACCTGCTGAATAACTGTTTCTACAGTCCTTTTTGTTTGTGGCTTTTGAACAACTTCCGGCAATTTTTCAACAGTTTTATTTTGAGTTACGGAAACCTTTTCTTCAACAATTTTATAATCCGAATCATAAACAAGCATAGCGGTATGCATCTTTGGTTTTATCATACAAAGGCAAACCGTCAAAACCACTAAAAATCCTGCTAATATGTAAAAGAATACTTTATAAAACATTAATCTCTATCTATCTTTGCTACCAATTCTTCACACGCATAAATTTCAAAGTTTGTCGTACTTAGCATATAAGTTTCGGCAATCAAAATAGCGGTCGGAACAAGTGCCGCTAAGCCGCTTAATAGCATTCCGCCTAAATCACCGCCAATTTCCTGCATAAAGTATGAAACGTTCATTGAAAATTCAATACCGATAATAACCAAACCGATAATGAATGATTGACGCATTTCTTTGTTTAATTTTTTAACGCCTTCAATACCCAATATTTCAACACCATGTTGAAGATAATTGCTAAATCCGTCTTTCTTCAAAACATCAGATGATTGAATTTTTTTATTGCAAGTAAATGCATTTGCAAAAGCAAAGAATGCAAATACAAGCATTACGGTAGCCAAAACCAAAAATACAGGGCTAAATCTCAAGCCTGAAATTCTTATCCAACCTGCTGCTTCAGGAAAGCACATTGCTAAAGTGTTAGACACCCCATAAGCCAAGAATGGAGCAGTTATAATACCCAAAAGTATTTCGCCTGCTGCTTTTAACTGAAGCATAAAGGTTTTATCTTTGATATTTCTGATTTTTGTATCGCTTAAATTATTTACAAATCTTTCAATCCAGCTTTGATATTCTTTCAAAACCTTTTCAAAATCTTCACGATATTCGTATTTATCCAATTCTTGTCTTAAACAAACGCTGTTATGTTTATAATAACCGCAAGCCATTGCAATCATGCCTGCCATTCCGACAAAGAATAATGAAATCAAAACGGAAAATACAGGCAAAGCCTTTGAAGTCATATAATATAATACGTTGATAAAATAAATTCCGATATAAAATATTGACGGAACTGCAATCATAAATTTTTCGGCAATTTTGGATGTTGTTGTATCTTCACCGATTTTATTTTGAAGATAAACAAACACGCCTTGTTTTAAAATTGCACCGATACCGAAAATCAAGAATGTATAAACAAAAATTAATTTTAAGTTAGTAGGCATTTGAATTACATTAGCAGCATCTTTTAAAGGTAATCCCATTAAATAATTTGAAACTCCGAATGCACATAACAAAGAGGCTAAAATTAATGCGATATGTAAAACGATACCTGCTTTTGAGTTCATAGAAATTTTATGTTTTAAATCATTTATTAAAAATAAAATTTCTTTTGTTATAGCAATTCTTGCCTGTTCAAGTTGTACTTTTCTTTTTTCAATTTTTAATCTTGCCGAAGCATTAACATCTTCACCGTATAATTCTTTCATATCGGTTTCGGTTAAGTTTTCTTCTTCAACATTTGTTATGTTTGACTCACCTAAAACTTTAATTGTTATAAATTCATCAGTTCCGTCAATCATAATTTTACAAATTTTTTCAACATCTAATTTCGCAGGTAAGGTTTTACCTTTAAATAAAAATTTAGGATTGTTAAACTGATTTAAAACTGTACATTTATTAGCCGTTTTGTCATATTGAATTGAAAGCATACATTTAAAATCAACGTCTAATTTTAAATCAAAACCTGCATGAGAACAAATATTTACGACCTCTTTATCCGTAAAAGTTGTTTCACCTTTTTTTGTAGTTATTGAAAAACTCATTTATATTTCTCCTATCTTCCGATTGCTTCTAAAAATCTTCTTTGTGCTTTTTGTGCATTTTGTTCATTTGCAACTATTAATTTCTTTTCGCCTAAAACGGGGTTCAATTTTGTTTTAACTAAATCTAATTTTTCGGGATGTGCGAAAACAAACATCATAGATAATTCAGGGATATACTGTTGAACGGATTTTACGTTATCAGGTAAAGTATCCCAGTTAATTTGTTTTGCAATATCACCTTCGTTTTCTAAATCACCGATTACAACAACGGCAGGAACAAACCCTTCTTTTTTCATTGTTAAAGCGTGTTCAAATGCTTTTTTTATGCCCTCGCCGTAAGCAGTTCCGTAATCTTTTTCATCATATTTTGTAAAGGCTTCTATTGCCTTTGTAATCCCTTGAGAATCACTTGGTGAACCTTCATATATTAAATATGATTTTTCAGAAACTTTTAAAATTTTAATTTCATCTTCAGGATCAAGTATTGAGCAAAGAGTTTTTAAATATTTTGTTTCAGCAGGTAACATATTTTGGTTTGAAGCAGATGAATCAACAACAAAAATAACGGCAGATTTATGAAAATCATCTACTTTAATACTTTTTACCGCAACAAATAACAATTTTCCTACAATTGCCGCAACTACAAATATAATTCCTAAAACTATTAATCTTTTATTTAATTTCATTAATTTATCCTCTCTTTAATAACTTGATACTACTGAAAACGGTTTTAATAATTTAACTTCTAATTCCGTATAAACAGGGATTTCTGCATCAACACCTTTTTCAGCAGCAACTTTTATGCCTGCTGCTGCGGCTCCTGCACCTGCTGAAATTGCAGTTGAAGCCCAAGTACTTGTATCTTTAGAACAAGCACCGTATATTAATCCTGTTAATGCACCGACTGCTATTCCGACGGCAACATTTGCTACTGCTTCTTTTAATTTACCGTCATTTGTAACGGTAAAATCAATATCTTCCGTCGAAATTGAATAAGTTTGACCTTCAGGTGTTGTTAGCGTATCAAAAGTAAACACTACTCTGCCGTTTCTTGAACCGTAAGTAGCATGTCTTGCAGTTTTGAGTTTGCCTGTTAATAAACTTCCTTGCGGTGCAACTAATGCTCCATTATACATCCAGTTTTCAGTTAATACTGCTCTTACTTCATCTCCAACAGTTGTACTCGAAGTATCAATTGCAGTTTCTAAATATGTTTTAAAGGTTGAACCTTTTGCTACCTGAATAACAGAACCGCGTAAAGAATCATCAAAAGGTGTTTCGATTTTTTGAACGGTTGTATATTTATTAGTTACAGTCGGTTGTGAAAAATTATATTGTCCTACCGTATTATTTAAGACTTTACTCGCTTGGTTTTGAAACATTGAAAGGTATTGAGTATTAAATGATTCTTCATAAACAACCCCAATATTTCTTAGTTCTTTTAAAATTGCTTTATTTACACTTGTATTATTTGTTGCATCAAAATAATAGAAATAATTTTCACTGCTTTTTTGTAAAATTATTAAAATATAATCGTTACTGTTTTTATTGTAAATCGCATAATAAGGATTCTGTTTTTTTACCGTATAATTTTTATCTTCTAAAATGTTTACAATTCTGTTTTTCATATAATCAGGATTAGAATTTTTTACGAAATACAAGTTATCCGCAAAAACAATACCGGCATTTGAAAAAGTCAGATACAATATACACAAAAATAATGCGAAAAATTTTTTCATTATTTATTCACCTCGTTGATAACTTCTGTCGTGATTTGTTTAGTTGTTGTCACAGAACCGTCTGTATTAAATTTAATAATGTAATCTATT
>JAKSUS010000041.1 GCA_024408745.1 Candidatus Gastranaerophilales bacterium
TTTTTAAGTTTTTTGTGGTGAGAATTTTATTTTTATGTTAAGTTGTAGTCAAAAGTGATTAAATAGTATTTAATATAATTATATATAATTTTAGAGAATAATAAAAAATATGAAAAAAATAAACATATTACTCATATTAACTTTAATATTTAGTTTTCTACAGGTTCAGCCTGCAAGTGCGAAATGGTTTAACTTCTTTAATAAAAATAAAACCGAAAGTCAGGTTGAACAACAAGTTAAAACTGATGATTTAAAGATTGAAAATCAGGATTTAAAAACCGAAAGCGAAGAATATAAATTCCCGTTAGATAATAACGCCGGTCCTTTTGATATTTCAAAAGAAACAATTGATAGTATTCAACCCGAAAATGTATTGGAAGCACAGGTTACAAAAGAGCATGAAACTCCGGATAAATTTGGTAAAGATATACAATTAATGAGTGATACCGTTGATTTTTATACGGAAACAAGACAGTATGTTGCAAAAGGTGATGCAAAATTACTTATACCAAAAGAAAAAATGGAAATGTATGCTAACGAAATAGTTTTGGATCACAAAAATTATGAAATTATCGGCGTAGGAAATGTAAGAATTCTAAAAGACGGTATGGAGTATTTTGGAGATTATATAAGAATTAATACTAAAAAAGAATCTTCCTTCTTTACAGAACCTATTTTATATTACACAGATATAACCATTGATGCTAACAGCGCAACTATGTATGCTGATGAAACAATTGCAAAAGACGGAACAGCATTAATTAAAAAGAATAAAAGTACAATCGTTTCAACAAGTAATTTTGGACAAATCTTCCCTGAAAGATTTTTTAACATAGAAAAAGAATTTGATACTGATAAAGATAAATATAAAGTTGTCGCTAAAAAAATTGAAGTAAAAAGAATTGATGACAGAACAGATATATTGTTAAGAAATGCGACTATATACAGAGGGAAACACAAAGTAGGTTATTCACCTGTATTTACTGTTTCTGCCGATAAAGATGTGAACTATATTGAAACAATTGTTCCTGAAATGGGAAACAAGCCGAGAATAGGTACATATATTGCTCCTGCAATAGTGTTAGGACTTCCTAATGCTTCCGCCTTGAAAGTCGGACCTTTATTAGCAATGAACGGTAGTGATTTCGGTGTTGGTGCTTTCGCAAGATTAAGCACTCCCAAGAGTAAAACCGAATTAGCATATGCATCTTCAACAGGTAATTTTTTAGCAAATATGTCTTATCGTTTTACTGATAATGTATCTTTAAATTTTGTAGGTAATGAATATCTTGATAATGCTTGGATGGGTGGGCAATTACCTAATTATGGTCTTGAACTTGCTTATGACAGAAGAAACATAAGAATTAAAGAAGCGAATTTGGTATTGCGTAATAAATTATCAGCAGGTTTCTTTGATGATAACAGGGATTACGGTAGCGATCTTCATAAAACTATACGTTATCAATGGCTTGTTGATGGATTTAATGAAAAGCCTTTGTTAGCTTGGGAAAAATATTTAATGTTAGGTTATTCTTATCAACATGCTTTTAGTTTATATCAAACTGGTCAAACAACCGGTGTAGTAAGAGCAGGTCCGAGAATTTATACCGATTTAGGGCGCTTATCTGCTGAACTTACTTATTTTATTGGTGGTCAGTATGGTGAATCTCCGTTTGTGTTTGATCGGTATCGCTATGGAAGAAATAATATAAGATTAAGAGCACAATACTATGTTAATAAATATTTATCAATAGCATATCATGGTTCTGCTAATATTGGCGACAAAGATTATGAAGGTGAGTGGCTGACAGAAAATCAACTTCTTGTTGCTGTCGGCACAGAAGATTTGAAAGTCAGAATAGGTTTTGATACTGTCAGAAATTCTACTCTTGTCGGACTTGATATGTTATTAGGTTCTAATAAAACCTTGTTAGAATTTGACGAAATGAAAATCAAAGATTCAGATACACACGTTTCAAAGAAAAAGAAAGATAATAAAACTGAAACAACGGAAAATCAACAGGAGCAACCAAAAATTTAAGGAAGAATTATGGGCATAAAAGAATGGTTACAATCCAAAAAAGAACAGCAAAATAATACAAGAGCAACAAATAATCCTGTTATTGATGATGAAGTCAGTAAACTTTGGACAAAATGTTTTAATTGCGGAGCAAATCTTCCGACCAAAGAAGTTGAAGAAAACATGAAAGTTTGCCCTAAATGCGGTTACCATTTTAGAATTACTGCAAGAGAAAGGCTTGAACAAGTTGTTGATTTAACAACTTTTAAAGAAATCAATTCTGAAATTATATCTGTTGATCCGCTTGATTTTAGAGATTTAAAAAGTTATAAAGCAAGAATTAAAGATGCAAAATCTAAAACTAATTTAAATGATGCTATTATAACAGGTACAGGTAAAATTGACGGAGTTGAAGCTGCTATCGGAGTTATGGAATTTGCTCATTTAGGCGGTTCAATGGGTTCTGTTGTCGGTGAAAAAATTGTAAAATTAATTGAAACAGCAATTTCTAAAAAATTACCTGTTGTTATTTTTACTTCATCAGGCGGTGCAAGAATGCAGGAAGGTATTTTCAGTTTAATGCAAATGGCAAAAACAAGTTGTGCTGTTGCAAAATTAAATGAAGCAAAACTTCTTTATATAACTGTTTTAACTGAACCGACTTTTGGCGGTGTAACAGCAAGTTTCGGCACTTTAGGAGATATTATTATTGCAGAACGTGGTGCAAGAATGGGTTTTGCAGGGAGAAGAGTTATTGAACAAACAATACGTCAAAAACTTCCTTCCGATTTCCAGACTGCAGAATATTTTTTAAAGCACGGACAAGTTGATATGATTTGCGAAAGAGATGAATTAAGAGGAGTTATTTCAAATTTAATAAGACTCCATTCAAAAGAGAATTAAGAGGAATTATTTATGCGTTCGATAATGCAATTACCGTTTGAAAAACCTATATATGAAATTGAAGAAAAAATAGAAGAATTAAAGACTTTAAATGAGAATTCCGAAACTGATTTGAGTAGCCAAATAGAAACACTTACAAATCAATTAACGGAATTTAAAAAGAATTTATATGATAATTTAAAACCTTATGAAAGAATACAAATAGCTCGTCACCCTATGCGTCCGACTTTTTTGGATTATATTCATAGTATAACAACTGATTGGATAGAACTTCACGGTGACAGAGCAGGAACAGATGACAGGGCAATCATTGGCGGAATTGCAAGACTTAATGATAAGCCGGTTATGTTTATAGGAACTCAAAAAGGTAAAACCACAAGAGAAAATCTTGAATATAATTTTGGTATGCCTAATCCGCAAGGTTACAGAAAAGCCTTGAGATTGTTTAAACACGCAGAAAAATTCGGATTTCCGATTGTAACTATTGTTGACACACCCGGTGCATATCCCGGTATTAAAGCGGAAGAAACAGGACAAGGTGTTGCTATTGCAGAAAATCTACTTGAAATGGCAAAATTAAAAGTTCCGGTAATTGCAATAATTACAGGTGAAGGCTGTTCAGGCGGTGCTTTGGGGTTAGCGGTTGCAAATAAAGTTTATATGCTTGAAAACGCTTATTATACAGTAATCACTCCGGAAGGTTGTGCATCAATTTTATGGAATGATGCAAATTATGCTGATAAAGCCGCAGAAGCACTAAAAATAACTGCTGATTTCCTTTTAGAATCAAAAATAATTGACGGAATAATAAAAGAACCTTTAGGCGGTGCGCATTATGACCCCGAAGAAACTTATAAAAATATGAAAGAAATGATTTTGAAAGGATTAGATGAACTTTCAAAATTATCGGAAAAAGATTTAATTGAAAAACGTTATAGCAAATACAGAGCAATGGGTGAAATCAGTTTTGAAAAACAGGATTAATCCTCTTGTTTGACAAAGTTTATCGGTTGCAAGATAATTTTATTGACTAAATAAGAGAAAAGGAGCAAAAAATGGAAGTTTTAAACGAAATTGTAAATATAGGTAATACAAATATTGCTGATTTAAAAGATTATGCAAAATTAGCCGTTGAAGAAATATCTCAAAGAGCCGGCAAAAAAGGACAATTTTTAAATTGGATTGATGTTCTTCCTAAAAATCAAATAGCAACTTTAGATAATTTATTTGATATGGCAAATCAGGCAAAAGCAGACGGTGCTACTGACCTTGCTATTCTTGGTATCGGCGGTTCTCGTCATACTACGGAAAGTATGGTTAATATGTTAGGTTTAGAAGATAATATTCACTTCTATTCAGCTTTAGACCAAACAAGTTTTAAAAAATTTACTAAAACTTTAGACTTAAATAAAACAAAATTTTTGGTAGTTTCAAAATCAGGCGGAACTTTAGAAACAACAGTTGCTTATGAAAGTGCAAAAAAATTATTGCAAGACTTCTTCGGTAGAGAAGATGTTTCAGACAGATTTATTGCAATGACTGATGCTTCAAGTGAAAAAAGCAATTTGAGAAGAATTGTTGACAAGGGCGACATCAAAATTTCAGGTTACGTTCATGATGATGTTGGCGGAAGATTTTCAATTTTAGATGACGCAACAATTTTCACTCTTGCATTTGCAGGTATGGAAAAAGCAGAAGTTTTAAAACTTTTAAATGCATCATTAAATGCGCAAAAAGAATTTTTAAATCCTAACGTTGATGAAAATGCT
Source organism: Candidatus Gastranaerophilales bacterium (assembly GCA_024408745.1). Taxonomy (GTDB): domain Bacteria; phylum Cyanobacteriota; class Vampirovibrionia; order Gastranaerophilales; family JAILCC01; genus JAILCC01. The sequence continues at coordinate 4,693 of JAKSUS010000041.1, forward strand.
GCTTTAAAATTAGCTTGTTTCAATGTTAAATCAAGACTAAACGGCAAAATCAAACACTTCGTTGAATATTTTGGTGATGTTTTCTCAGGAGCAGTTCTTTGGGAAAAACAAATGAAAAATGAATCATTAAAAGCAATGATTTCAACAGATACAAACATCGGACCCGGATATTTACACTACAATGCTGAAGCTGATTTAGATGCTGCAAATACAGACAGTTTCTATACTTTTGTTTATGTAAAAACTGATGACAAAGTTATGAAAGCAGACCTTACAGGTGTTTTAACCGCTTATGGTGCTCAACATCCTATCGCAGTTATTGAATTGAACGGTTTAACCGTTGAAGATGTTGCTAAATTCATTGAATTAAAACACTTTGAAACTTTATACACAGGCAACATTTTAAGAAGAACCCGCAACAATATAACTTCTATGGATGTTGCAATGCCTGAAGTTCTTCAGCCGAATGTTGAAATTTACAAAAAAGAAGTTAAAAAAGCATTAGCATAAATTCAAAGTAAATTTAAAACTAATAAACGGGTGTTTCTTGCAATGTTTTAATTGGAAGTTTTATCCAATTCCCTCTGTTTTTGTACAGATCTACTTGGTGTGCAAGTTTTTTGCAGGCCGTATTATCATCAATTGCAAAACTGTCATCACAATAAAGTTTAAAGCCATAAACAACTCTGAGTTTATCTAATTCATCAGTTCTATACTTATTTGAAAGATATTTTTCTATTATCTGAGTTATCGGCTTATTATAATGTTCTATTGACGCTTTGTTTACCGCATTTGCTAAAGCTCCTGTTATTATAAAACCGTTACTTCCATCATTTATTTTTTCTGAGGCTAATTGTGCAAAAGCATCACAATATTGATCTATAGCACTTTCTCTGCTCATATTAAATAATTCTTCATATTCTTTTTTTACGGTAAGCGTGAATTTTTTTTCGTCTTCTGTAACGTCATATTTGCCCGTTGATACCAATAGTTCTCTTAACCTGTCAGTTTTTTGATCTTTTTCATACGTAACAGGATTGTTTAATGTAAATTCTGCCTTACTGCAATTTTTTATATCAAAAACTATATCGCCATCGATCTTAAAAGTACGACAAAAATTTTCTATTATTGCAGGAGCACTTGCTCCTAAGTGAGAAACTTTTTCTAAATTACGACCGCTTACGGGAATACAAGCACTACCTGATGATTCTATTGCAACAAAATCATTATCTTGCATTCTTATGGTTGAAATACCGCAACCTCCACCTGTAATACATGCTGTATATAATTTACCTTCTTCAAGCATTCCTTTATCATAAAGTTTTTTTGCCATTGCAAGTCCTGTACCCATAGCATCCTGTAATAATCTGAATTGGAAATCTTTAGATATTTTTACACCTTCTTGCAAAAGTAATTGTTCAATATTATCAAAATGTAGAGCTTTTAATGGTTTATCTTCTAAATTTTTATGGTTAGGAAGATATGATGCAAATCTTTTATCCGTATAGCTTGGAATAAAAATAGTCAGACTTCTTAAAATGTTTTCATCTTTATCGTAGCCCATATCCTTTACATTACGTTTATTGTTATCCTGAACAGCTTTTACTTTACTTATAATTTGTTTAATAAAATCTTCACTGCTTTCAAATTGATTTTTACCTAAAGTATTTACCGTTGTTCTTGCCGTGTATATTTGTTTATCATCATCACTCGTTGCATAATATATTTTACAAGAGCCTTCTCTTTGAGAACCGCCGATATCAAATGTCATATTACTTTTAAATGCTGTTCGGTTAAATTGTGGTGCCGTTATTCTTGTAACTTGCATAATTTATATCTCCTATAATATTCTTTTTTCAATAATTTCGTCGGTAAGTTGGACTTTACCGTTAACAATATTTATATATTCTTTGAATAATTCATCATAAGTTTCTTTGATACTTGTAAATTTATGTCTGATTTGAGAAGGTACTCTTATAAAGTCATTATCTTTAATCAAATACTTATCAGCTAATAATATACAGTAATTTTTATTTCTGTTTATTTCTTCAAATTGACCTGTTTTTTTATTTCTTATTTTTATAACTTTTGATAAATCAATTTTACGTTTTGAGGTAATTGCTTTTTCAATTGCAGTTCTGTCAATTTGAATATCGGACCAATGAATTAAAGCTTTTCTGGTTGGTGATTTTAAATTATTTTTTACATTTTCAAAAATCAATTTTATTAATTCATTTCCTGTAATTGTGCCCTTGCTTATACCCTCAACATTGACATCAACACCTTTAAACATATCAAATAAATCAACATTGTTAAAAGCTGTTCTTTGCGGTTTACTTTTCATACCGCTTCTTATTATAGTTGCGGGAATACTTACCGTATCTATGTCAGGATATTTTTTCAAAGCTGCTGTTTTAATTGCAGATGTAATAAGGTTAGCAAGTACGCTGTTTTGATATCTTATTTTATTTGTGTACATAAATTCGTTAGAGAGTTTTATTTCATCTTCAAGATACACTAAAGGTTTTAAATCATCCCGAAGAAGTCTTTTAATCGTTTTTTGTAAAGAAATATTAAAAAAATCTTTTAATGGATTTGTGTAATGCTTTATCATTTCTTGCTGCTCTTATATAAGGTGTTGTGGAATATTGTCTGTTTTTTGTTTTTTTCAGCTTACCGTTATCATCAAAATATATACTTGTACCTACTACAAAATTATTATTTTGCCCATGCGATAATATTTGGGTACCATTAACCAAAGTATTAAAATCTTTATGATCATGTCCGTTCAAAATGACATTTATACCCTCCACATTTTCGGCAAAAATATTTGAAATTTTATTGCCTGTATGAGAGAGAAGAACAACAGCACCTCTCGGATGTTCTTCTTTAAAATTTTGTATGCGTTCTTTTAAAAACTTCAATGTTGCTCTTAAGTCTTTTTTACCGATTTGATATTCTGTTTTTGGCGTTTGGTCGTAAAATTCAGTATATTTAAACCCTTTCGGATGATAATACATACTTGGAATAGTTATTCCCAAAAGTAATACATGATTTTTTAATTTAGGATTTTTGCTGTCAGGAATTTCTATTATTTTTTCGGTTTTTATCAAATAATTTTGTTGCATTATTTTCGCTATGGTAGGAGATTTTTGAAGATTAATATTAGACATAAGAACATTTAAACAAGGTATTCTTTGCATTAAAAGTCTGTTATATAACCATTCATCACCACCGCCGTAACAATGGTTTCCGGGAGTATATATTGCATTAAAATTTTTCTTTTCAAATAATTCTTTTGTTTTGTCTATTAAAGTATCAAAAAGATTATATTGAATATCGCCAAAGGAACTGTGTTTATCAGTCAACACGCCTTTTTTCGCAGGATTCATAAAAAAGTCACCTGCTATTGCCAAGATATTTCTTGTACTCTCTTTATCTTTTTTATCAAAGATATCTTTACTGTTTCCCTGTATTGTTTTTATAACTTGAGGAACACCTAAGATATCACCGTGATTATCGGCAACTGATGCTATATTTAAAACAGAAGATGCAAAATTAACTGATGATATACTTTTAACGTCCATGACCAAATCCTTCTACATGTTTTAAATACAAAAATAAAAAAATTTGTTATTATTTAAAAATTTTTATTACTCAGGATTTTTTATAACCTTACCGCATTTTGTACAGGCAAGATATACTTTACTGCTGTCAACCGGTAAAAATATATGTTCACATTCATCAATATTTTGTTGATTATAAATTGTTTTAAATTTCTTCTTAGGATAAAAAATTCTCATAATCTTTTCAATAAAATACATATTTTAATTTTCCTCATTTGAAGATACATATTTATTGATAATTCTTATTAATTCTTCTTTGAATTTTTCAAAATTAT
>JAKSUS010000042.1 GCA_024408745.1 Candidatus Gastranaerophilales bacterium
AAACAAGAGCCTTACAGGTGCAGGATGGTTCAATATTAAAGAAATTGCTTAGTTCTTCAATAGTTTTGATATTTGGGGATGAAACTAATTCATATTTTTCACATCCTCCGTCTGTATTTGCCGGAATAGGTTCTGTGTCAGCATGGTTTGTATTGGAAGCATAATCGCAATTTTCACAATACAAAACATCATTTTCACCGCTGTCTGTTTCTACCAAAACCATAAATTCATGGCTTAAACTTCCGCCGATTGCACCGGAATCACTTCTTACCATTCTTGTTTCAAGTCCGCAACGGTTGAAGATTTTTGTATATGTTTCAGCCATAATTTTGTATGATTTTTCTAAGCCTTCCTGATCGGCATCGAAACTGTATGCATCTTTCATTATAAATTCTCTGCCGCGAAGTAAACCAAAACGCGGACGGATTTCATCTCTGTATTTGTTTTGAATTTGATATAAATTAACGGGAAGTTGTCTGTATGAGCGTATGCCTTCTCTTGCAACCCAGGTAACAACTTCTTCTGCCGTTGGTCCAAGAGCCAATAATCTCTCGTGTCTGTCTGTTAAACGCATTAATTCTTTGCCGTAAACTTCCCAACGTCCTGATTCTTCCCATAATTCTTTAGGTTGAATAATTGGCATCAAAATTTCTTGTGCGCCTGCTTTGTCCATTTCTTCACGAACAATTTTTTCAACTTTCTTCAAGACCTTCCACATTAAAGGTAAATATGTATAAACTCCGTTAGTTAATTTTCTTATATAACCTGCTCTGACAAGCATTTTATGGCTGACAACTTCTGCGTCAGCAGGAAACTCTCTTAATGTTTCAACAAATAACTGCGACATTTTCATAATAAATCATCCTCATTTCTTGCTTTATCATAGCAGAAAATCAAAAAAACCGCTACAAATTAATATATTAATTCTCCTAATAAAAACGGTTCCTTTAATCTAAAGGAACCGTTTTTAAATATTTCCTAACTGATTTATTTTATGTAATCAGTAATATCTGTTTTCTGAGGGCTGATTTTCGGAGTTTCCGTTTTTTTGATGCTGTCAACTGCATCAAAGAAACTTTGTGTATTAATTTTGTTTTCGTTTGGTTTAGAATTCAAATCAAAACCTGTTGCGATAACAGTAATAGCGATATCTCCCTGGATTTTTTCATCAATAACAGCACCGAAAATAACGTTTGCTTCATCAAGAATTTCTTGGTTGATAACGTCGGCTGCTTCGTAAACTTCATGCAATGTTAAGTCTGAACCGCCTGTAACATTGATGATAACACCTGCTGCACCATTGATAGAATTTTCCAAAATAGGAGAATTGATTGCTTTTTTAGCGGCTTCAAGTGCTCTGCCTTCACCGTTAGCAGTACCTATACCCATAATAGCGTTGCCTGAAGTTTTCATAATTGCTTTAACATCGGCAAAGTCGATATTGATTAAACCTTCAACTGTAATGATATCAGAAATACCTTTAACGCCTAATGCTAAGACTTGGTCAACGATATAGAAAGCATCAGTAAATGAAGCTTTTTTATCAACAATTGAAATCAATTTGTTGTTAGGTACAACAATTAATGAATCAACATGTTCTCTTAATTTTTCTAAGCCTTCAACAGCTTGGCGCATCTTCATATTGCCTTCGAATGCGAATGGTTTTGTAACAACACCAACTGTTAAAGCACCAACTTCTTGTGCAACCTGAGCAATAATAGGAGCAGCACCTGTACCGGTACCACCGCCCATGCCTGCTGTTACGAATACCATGTCAGCACCGTCAATGCATGATAAAATTTGATCTCTGCTTTCGTCAGCGGCTTTTTCACCTACCAACGGATTTCCGCCGGCACCAAGACCGCCTGTAAGTTTTTCACCTAATTGTAATCTGTTTTGTGCTGCTGATGTTGCCAAAACTTGTGCATCTGTGTTCATTGCATAAAAATCAACACCGCCTAAGCCTTGAGAAATCATACGGTTTACTGCGTTTCCGCCACCACCGCCTACACCGATTACTTTAATTGTAGCTTTCTTTAACGAATTACCATATTCGTTGTTGTTTTCGTAATTTGATGGTCCAAAGTTATTTGTCACTTTCTTAACCCCTTATAATACTCTAATAACTATTTTTTTTTATTGTTTGTACGATTGATTTTGTTAATTTACTTAGGTTGTAGAACATCTTTAATGTCAGAACCAAGGCTATTATTGAGAATAAGTCTAATCCTAATATTATTCCAAGATAAACTAAACCTACTGATAATATACTATTCAAAATAAACTCATTAGTAAAGAGAAGATAATCAAATTGTTGCAATAACTTAGCATTTATACTTGCGAATAATACGTCAAAACCTACTAATAACAATATTAAAAGGAACTTTTCGTTTATTAAAGAAATGTTTAGCGGAGCTAAAAATCCGATAATAATTCCTGTTAAAATTCCTAATGCTAAAAATTTAACCATGACTATTCCTTACTTGATGAATATTTATTTGGAGGAAGCAATATTTCTTCTTTTTCTGTTGTTTGGTATTCAATTCCTCTTAATTTTAATGATAACACAACCGAAGAATTTTCGACCGTATTTTTTGAAAAATTTTTCCCGATAACTCTGATTTTAAATGGTGAAGTTATACGTTTTTTATTAATTAAAATAGTTGCTCCAACACAAGATATATAAGTGTTTGGAGCAATTCTTTCATCATTGATACTTATTCCTTCCGCACCGTTTTCCCATAAAAAATTTACAATTCTTAATAAATCTGTATTATGAATTATCGCATTTTCTTCATTGGTAACCTCGTTATCAAAATTATTGTCTTTTAAAATGATTTCAACACCTTTACCCTGTAATTCGGTATCAGCAATATATTTTGAAATTTTGGCAAGTTTCTTTCTGTCTCTTTTTTTGCTCAATGATTTTACGTCATTTTTCAAAAGCAACACTTCGGCTTCTAAAATATCATTAGCATTTTCCATTTTTACAAGTTCGCTGTTAAGCATGCTTTCTCTTGCTATAAGTATTTTGTTAGTTGTTTTATTGTTTTCAATAATCATATATGTAACCGATATAACAATTATTACCAGAAAAATCCCTACTGATGTTAAAAATACTCTTTTGTCGGTATAGAAATTCTTAAAAAAAGGCATGACATCAATACTTAAAAGCGGTTTGTTATCTTTAAAACTCTCTTTATAATTCATTTTTAAACCTTTAAAGATAAAATTAATTCTTTTGCTGATTTTCTTGCAATTTTATCAGCCTCTAAAATTTGTTCTAATGTCGGATTTTTAATGTTTTGTGTTTTTATAACAACCTGTTTTGTAATTTCGGAAATATCCAATAGCTTTATTTCATCATTTAAAAAAGCATAAACAGCTTCTTCGTTAGCGGCATTCATAACTGCCGGAAGTATACCGCCTTGTCTGCCGACTTCAAAGGCTAATTTTAAAGACGGGAATTTATCAAAATCAGGTTCTGAAAATTGTAATGTGCCGATTTGTGCAAGATTAAAAGAGTTTGATTTTATGCCTTCAACTCTTTCGGGATAAGTTAAAGCATATTGAATAGGTAAATGCATACTTGGCAGTCCCATTTGTGCAAGAACACTTCCGTCATCAAACTCAATTGCACTATGAACGATGCTTTGAGGGTGAATAACTACTTTTATATCATCATAACTTTTATTAAATAAATGATGCGCTTCAATAACTTCTAACCCTTTATTCATAAGTGTTGCTGAATCAACTGTTATTTTATTTCCCATGTTCCATTTCGGGTGTTTTAATGTTTCTGCTTTAGTAGCATTTTTCATATCTTCTTTTGTTTTGTTTAAAAATGGTCCGCCTGATGCAGTAATCAAAAGGCTTTTTACAAATTCACCACTTGGTGAACATTGAAAAATCGCACTGTGTTCGCTGTCAACGGGAATGATTTTTGCATTGTGTTTTTTTGCTTCAGGCATGACAATATCACCTGCGGTTACCAATGTTTCTTTATTCGCAAGTGCAATAGTTTTCCCTCTTTTTATAGCTTCTAATGTCGGAAAAAGTCCTGAAATTCCCGTAACCGAAATTAAAATAATGTCATAATCAACTTCTTTTGCAATATCAACAATTCCGTCAATAAGTATTTTTTTGTTTGGAAATATTTTTCGCAATTCGCTTGCAGAGTTTTCATCTTTAACACTGATAACTTCAGGTGAAAATTCTTCTGCCTGTTTTTTTATAACTTCAACATTTTTACCTGCTGCCAAAGCAACAACTTCAAATTTATCTTTTAACTCTCTTATTACTTCTAAAGCTTGTGTTCCGATAGAACCCGTCGAACCTAAAATTGCAACTTTTTTCATGTCTGTTATTCTTTCTTCTACTCTTTACTAATATAGTAGAATAACAATAATAAAATTTAAAGTAGTTTTTCATAATAAAAAAGAGATTAGAAAAATTTTTTCTAATCTCTTTTAGTTATTTATATAAATAAATTACATAAACTATTTTTTATCATTTTGAGCATTTTTTAATCTGTCTTGTGCATCATTTAATCTGTTTCTCATATTATCCGTATCGGATTTCAATGTTTCTAATTCGCTTTTTGTATCATTGATTACTTGTTCCATTTCTTTGATATTATTTTCTACAAGGTTTTTATTTTCAGTTGCTTTATCTTTTTTGTCTTTTGCTTCATCAATAGCTTTGTATGCTTCTTCTCTTTTATTTTCTGCTTCTTGTTTTTTACTTTCAGCTTCGCATTTTTTAGCCATTAGTTCTTGTTGTTGGCTTCTTAATGCTGAAATTTGAGCACTAAATTGTCCTTGATCATTAGAGGCTTCGAATTCAGCTATTTGTGCGTCAATTGTTGTTATTGAGTTTTGCAAATCCTTAATAACACTATCTTGTTTCATTATTATATTTGATTGTTGTCTGCCAATTGCTTCTTGATTTGCAATTTCTTTATTACAATCATCTATTTCTTTTCCAAATTCATTTGCTTTATCTTCTAAACTTGACTTATCTTCTTCCATATGTTCGATAGAACCTTCTAAATATTCAATCTGTTCATCATTTTTGTCTATTGATGTTTCAAGCTCATCAATTTCTGATTGAATTTCTTCAGCTGAAGAATTATCATTTGTAGTTGACGACACATTATTCGAATTTGTTTTGAAATCTTCTCCGATTTTTTCTTCATCAGAAAGTTTAAATCCAACTGATTTTTGTGTATCTGTATTAGAAGAAGTAAATGAATTTTTAATTGAAGCATTTTGTTGTGCTTCTAAGCTATTATATTCTGATTGCATTTGTTGTAATTTTGTTTCGGTTTCTGCGATATTTGATTGTGCATCACCAATTGCATAATCTTTCATATAATTATGCTGCATAATCGGAGTACCATCTGCATTTGTACCTGTTTGTATTTCATCCGGCATAGATTGTGCATCGGCTAAGTCCTTATTGGCTTGATTTAACAATGCATGATGGATATTTATTTGCCTATTAAGTTGTTGCATATTTTCTTTTGAACCGCCTGCTTTTTTAGTAGATGAATTACCGAAATTCAAACCTAATGTATCATCGTAGAAGGTTTCCTGGTCGAATTCACCGTTATTGCCAAAATATTCATTACAATTTTTTTCTTGTGCTTGTCCGAATGCTTGTTCTTGTTTTACATCTGAACTGTTAGATTTATCAAAAGGATTTGTTGCGGTTGTGCTTTTTGTTGCTCCTGCTTTCTGTCCGCCCCAAATACTGTTACTATCATTTTTAACACCTTCATTTTTTTGTCCTTGTGTTGAAAATTTTAAGAAACTGTTGTCTTGTGGTTGTTTTTTACCAACGTTGTTTGATAATGTCATGCTCTCTTCTCCTCATATTATTTTTTATATTTAAATAGTTGCTCTTTAATTAAAATTTTTTTATGCTATTAAGATTATTGTGCATTTTGTAATCTGCTCTGTGCATCAGATAATTGTGATTGTAAATCTTGCATTTGACCGTTTAAAGATGATTGTTGCCCCTGCAAATTACTTATTTGACCGTCTACTGCCTGAATTTGACTTTCTACTGCAGCTTTTTGTGCTTCCGCTACAGCTTTTTGTGCCTCAGCTTTTGCTTGTTCCATTTTTTCTTTTTGTACTTGCTGCAAAGCTTTTTGCTTTTGTTGTACTAATGATGCTTTTTGACTTTGTAATGATGAAATTTGTGCACTGTTTTGTCCGTTTTCATTTGAACTTTGCAAATCTGAAATTTTATCATCTATTGAAGATATTTGATCTGATAAGTTATCTGCTGTACTTTGATGTTGTTCAGCCATAGCAGCATGTTGATCTGCTTGAGCTTGATATTGCGCTGCTTGCATTTCAAATTGTGCTTTATTGCCTTCTAATTCCATTTTGTTTCCTTGAAGGTCTGTTACCATACCGTATGTATCTTTAATTTGATCATATACTTCGCCCATTTGCTCTTTTATTCTATCTATTTCAGCTTCAATGTCTTCTTTTGTTTCAGACGAACCGCTGCCACCACAGCAACCGCCACAACTTGAGTTTTTAGCGGCTTGTGCTGCTCTGAATGATGCCTCGTCCATTACGTTTTGTTTATCGTATATACTCCTTAACATATCGTTAACGGATCCTCCATCGGATATAACAGGGGTAGGTGCTAAATCTTCAGGTTGAGTATCTTCGGGGTTAGTAGTATCATCATCATTATTAGTAACTTCACCATTTGTTTTATCATCAGAATTTTCAGTTGCATCTGTTTCCAATTCGGAAAGAGTAGTAGAAGTTTTTGAAGAATAGTTATTTATACTCAAGTCAAATATATCTGCATAGAAATTTTTTGAATCAAAATTACCGTTTTCACCAAAATATTGATTATAATTATTTGTTCCTTCAGCTTTTTGATTTGAATTTGTATTTTCGTTTTTTATAGCATTAATAGGATTAGAAGTTGTGTCATGCGTAAAAATGCTTGAATTGTTATTATTAGTATTGCCTGCTGTTTTATTATTCTTTTTGTTTGCAGATAATTGTAAAAAATAACTTTCAGGTATTTGTTTTAAATTAATCTTATCGTTCATGGGCATGCTCTCTCATTCTCATATTTTTATATCTTATGTATATAAAAACGATATACTCAAAAAAATTGCCTAATTTTCAAAAATTTAATTTATATAAAATTGACAAGTTGTGCTATAATTAATACAAAGGTGGTATTTTGCAAGGTAAAGTTATAAAAATTTTTTCTGATTTTTACTACGTTCAAGTTGAAAATGAAATACTTGAATGTAAGTTGCGTGAAGTTTTAAAAAAATCAGGACTTCAGGTAATGGTAGGTGATAATGTAATTATTGACTCTGTTGATGATAATTCAGGACAAGGTGCTATTTGCGAAATTCTTGAAAGAAAAAATTCTATATTTCGTCCGGCTGTTGCAAATATCGATCAGATTATTTTGGTTGTATCTTTAAAACATCCGAAAACACCTTTAAAAAATATAGACAGGTATCTCGCGCAAGCAAATTATTTCGGCATAGATGTTGTAATTTGCGCAAATAAAGCAGATTTATCGAATAATGAAGAACAAAATGAAATAAGAAATATTTATTCGCCTTTAGGTTATGAAATAGTTTTCACTTCTGCATTAAATAAAACAGGAATAAATGATTTAAAAAAATATTTAAAAGATAAAACTTCTATTTTTTGTGGTGCATCAGGAGTCGGTAAAACAAGTCTTTGTAATGCAATTCATTCAAATATTGACTTAAAAACAGGTGAAGTCAGTAAGAATTCCAGAGGACCACACACAACAAGACATTGTGAAATACTTTCATTTGATTATGAAAATACAACTTCAAACATTGTTGATACTCCGGGTTTTAGCCTGTTAAAGTTTGATTATATTGAACCGCAAAACGTAAAAAATTTTTTTCCAGAAATACTTGAATTTTCTAAAGATTGTAAGTTCTCAGATTGTATTCATGAACATGAAACAAATTGTAATGTTATCAATAATCTTGATAAGATTGCACCTTCAAGATATGAAAGTTATCTGGAAATCTTGCAGGAAGCAAAAGAATATAAAAAGAAAGTTCAGGAATCAGGTACAAAAACAGAAACAAGAATTAAGAAAATTAATTCTAAATTTGTCCCTAAAATTTCCAACAAAAAACGTGATTTTTCAAGACGAAAAACAAAACAAAGTATTTTTAATGAAATAGAATAAAAATCTTAATATTAATTAATTAGTGTTGCTTGCTAATATCAATAGTTATACCTATAGGTCGTTGTGATGCAGCAGTGTATGCTGCAATTACTGTTTGAAAATCTTGATTATAAAGACGAACACTGGCAGCATCACCTTGCGAATCAAAATAATATATAGTTGGAATATTGTCAGCTCCTTGTGTAATCTTTGTTATTTTATCAGTATTTATATCTAAATCACCATCAACAGTATGTGGATCTTCTACTTTTAAATAACCACGAAAATTTTGTCTGTTTAACACTTGATTACAAGAAATAGAATTAATTTGCATTATAATTTGTCCTTTCTAAAATTAC
>JAKSUS010000043.1 GCA_024408745.1 Candidatus Gastranaerophilales bacterium
AAAATAAACAACAGAGATAAAGCACTCGAAGCATATACAAAAGCTGTTGAACTTAATCCTGATGATGCTGATTTTAATTATAATCTTGCCTTTCTGTATGATCAAAAAGGTGATTTGGAAAAAGCAATTCCGTTATACCAAAAAGTATTAAATATTAATGATGATGATGAAAATACACATTTTAATTTAGGGTGTTTATTATCTAAACAAGGTAAAATTGCAGAAAGCATTGCGCATCTTGAAAAAGCGACAGAACTTGATGATACAGATGCTTATGCATGGTTTTACTTAGCGTATTCATATAAAAAATCAGGTGATATACAAAAAGCTATAAATTACTATAAAAAAGTCATACAAATTAATCCGGATTACAGTTGGGCTTATTACAATTTAGCTTGTATATATAATGAACTGAATGATAAAACTACAGCAATAATTTATTTAGATAAAACTTTAATGACAAATCCCAATGATATAGATGCTTATAAAACTTTGGCAACTATTTTGATTGAAGAAAAACAATTTGATATTGCTGCAGAAAAAATAAATAATGCGTTAACTAATAATCCTAATTTGGCAGATTTACATTATGTATTAGGGAAAATATATTTACACAATAACCAAATAGAAGAAGCAATTAAAGAATATAAACGAGCCCTTTCTGATGTTAACAGCTTAAAAACCCCCGCAGAGAAAGTAAAAGCCGAATTAAATAATCTTATAAATCAAAAAGTTAAAACTGTTTAATTCAGGTAATTTGTTTTCTTTATAAAATCCTTGGCTTCATTAATCGGAACAGCAAAGCCTATCCCGATATTAGATTTATTATTATCAGGATTGTATATAGATTGGTTAATTCCGATAACCTCAGCATTACTGTTTACAAGTGGACCTCCTGAACTTCCCGGGTTAATTGCCGCATCAGTCTGAATTTTATTTCTTTCAAAATCAACTCTGCTTACAATACCTGTTGTCAGGGTGTTATTAAATCCAAAGGGATTGCCTATTGCTAAAACTTTTTGTCCGACTTTAATTTCCGTAGAGTTTCCTAAAATAACAGGTTTTAAACTCTTTTTAGTATTAATTTTAAGTAAAGCTAAATCGTTTCCGCCTTTTACTGTCCCGATAATACTTGCATTTGCTTCTGTTCCGTCAAATAATTTTACTTTTATATCTTTAACGCCGTCTATTACATGCCTGCTCGTTAAAATTAACCCGTCAGAAGATATTATACACCCTGTTCCGCTTGAAAATTCTTCATCACTGATTTTTCCGTCAATAGCAACAATACTTGGGTTAAGTTTTTCATAAACCGTTATATTAATCAATTCGTCTTGTTCAAAATTTTGCGCCATAACATTATTTATAAAAAGATAACATGCTAAACAGCACATTAATAAATATTTCCTTAATTTATTGTACATTTAACTCTCCTTTTTCTTTACATAATTTAATCGGAGAATTAAAAAAAATAATCCCTCATATGGAATTATCAAAGATATAACCTTTAGAAAAACATTAATAAGTCATTTTGTTTAGCTCAACACGTTCTTTATTAATACTGTAATTACCTTTTGACTCGAATTTTATATTTTTCATTGTACCAAATGCCTGATATCTGCCGGCAAATGAATTAGTTGTACATATTTCATTTAATTCAACAGCATTTAATACTTTTTCCATAAATTGTAAAACATAAAATTCCATAGCTTCAGGTTGCTGAGAATCTAAAACAATTTTATAAGACATACTATAGCCAAACTGTTGTATATCATTATCTATAAGAACTATCAAATTTAAGAACTTTAAAATATAATTTATTGCATCATCCTGAGAGAAGAATACAATAGCATAAGTATTCGGATCATCAAATTCTTCATTTGTTAATAATTTACCTCTGTAATTTCCCAAAATTCTAAGAAACTCTGATTTAACTTCCTGCTTCTTATCATCAATTTCTTTATCGGATAAATTTGATATTGTAAATTTAGAAAATATAAGATTTACAACCAAATAAGTAGTATCTTTTTTTTGCAAAGCAACTTTGCGCTCTTCAACATGCTGTTTGTTAATTTTCTCAATTTTTTTGTGTCTGTACGTTGTTACGGCTTCATCAACTTTATGTGTTAAATCTTCAAATAAATTCAGAATAAAACTGATGATAATAATATATAACACCCATGGCAATACTAAAAATACCAAAGTCCAATCGGCACCATTCATTTTTAAATTTATAAATTTAGAAAATAAAGCTATCGTAAAATCATTAAATGCTTTTGCGAATGCAAAATATTGAACATCTGACCACACATATTGAAGTGCTGAAAATAGTATCATCAAGACACAAGCAACTTGTAATAATTTTAATATACTTTTAATTAAATTCATTTATTTAACCAATTATAACATTATCAATCAAACGCACATTTCCGACTTTTGCAGCAATGGCTATAAAACTATTATGCCTTATTTTTTCACAATAATCAAGTGTGTTACAATCACAAACTTCCAAATATTCAATATTTATGTCTTTATCTAATAATTTTAAACTCTCTTCAAATACATCTTTTTTATTATTATTGCCATTTTTAAAAAGCATTACTGCTTTAGATAAAACTTTAAAAATTGTTGAAGCTTTGACTTTTTCAACTTCTGACAAATATGAATTTCTTGAACTCAAAGCAAGTCCTGACTCTTCTCTGACTATCGGACAACCTTGAATTTTTATATCCGAATTCATACTTTTGCACATGTTTTTTATTATGATTAATTGTTGAATATCTTTTTGTCCGAAATATGCAACATCAGGTTTAACAATTGCAAATAATTTTGAAACAATTGTACAAACTCCGTCAAAATGTCCGGGGCGGGTTTTGCCGCAAAGACGATTAGTATATTTTTCAGGAACTTTTATTATGTAGGAATTTTCTTTAACCTGTAAATTCTCTTTCAAAGTTCCGCCTTTTTTGAAATCAGGATACATTTCCTCGGGTTCAGGGTGAAAAATTATATCAACTCCTGCGCTTTCACACAATTCTATATCTTTATCAAAAACTCTCGGGTATTTGTCATAATCTTCATTTGGCCCGAATTGTGTCGGGTTTACAAAAACACTTACAACAACAATATCACACTCTTTACGAGCACATTCCATAAGACTTTTGTGACCTTTATGCAAAGCACCCATTGTAGGAACCAAACCGACTTTTTTATTGTTTAATTTGTGTTGTTTAACTGTTTCGTTTAACTCTCTAACAGTTGATATAACTTGCATTTTTTAACTTTTCCTTCTCTTCTTCTTTCATTGCAAAAATATGTTCTTCTGTCGGGAATTTTTTTGTCTTGACTTCATCAATGTATTTTTGAACTGCATCACCGATTACTGAATTTAAATCAGCATATCTTTTAGAAAATTTTGGCGTGAAGTCTTTATATTTTCCTAAAATATCATCAATGACCAGAATTTGTCCGTCTGTATATCTTCCTGCACCAATTCCGATAACAGGAATGTCAAGTTTTTCCGTAAAATATTTTCCTGCTTCTTCGCTAATCATTTCCATTACAACGGCAAATGCTCCTGCCTGTTGCAATTTCAATGCCTGTTTCAAAATAAATTCTGCCTGCTCTAAACCTTTTGCCTGAACTTTATAACCTCCTAAAGCGTTTAAAAATTGAGGAGTAAAACCTAAATGCGACATAACCGGAATACCTTGTGTTGTTAATCTTTCGGTTAATTCAACAATATAATCGCTTCCTCCTTCAATTTTTACCGCATTTGCACCGCATTTTATAAGTTCACAGGCATTTTTAACTCCTTCTTCAATTGAAGCCTGATAAGAACCGAATGGTAAATCGCCAACAATTAAAGCATTTTTAACTCCTCTTGCAACAGCAGAAGTAAAAATTTTCATTTCGGTCATATTGATAGCATGTGTAGTAGGATAGCCTAACATAACCATTGCAGCGGAATCACCTACTAATATAAAATCTATTCCTGCTTCATCAACAATTCTTGCAGTTGAGTAATCATAAGATGTTATTGATGAAATTTTTTCACCTTTGCGCTTCATTAATTTTAATGTTTCAGGAGTTATTTTACCCATTTTTTATTTTCCTTTTTTAAATTTTGTACTAACTTTTTTATTATCATAACCGTATCTGTACCACATATAAATAAGTCTTGCAAGTCTTACATAACTATGGCGCACAAAACCGTCTTTGTCTTCTTCAATTAATTTTCTTCCGATAACTTTGATATTTAATTTTTTCAACTCTTCTTTATCATATTTTACAGGGAAAGAACCTGCCTGTTCATATTTATCTGCAAGATTTTCAGGAAGTTCATTGTTAATAAATACCGTATCAATAATATTTTCATATTTTGCATGTTTTAAAATTGCTTTAACGTGGTCTGAAACAGTATAATTATCAGTTTCCCCGGGTTGAGTCATAACATTACAAACGTAAGCCTTATGTGCTTTTGATTTAGAAATTGTTTTGGAAATTTCATCAATCAATAAGTTTGGCATAACACTTGTATAAAGGCTACCCGGTCCCATTAAAATAATATCTGCATCTTTCAAAGCATCAATTACTTCTTTTAAAGCTTTCGGACTTTCAGGTTCGCAGAACAATCTTTTAATTTTTCCGCATGCTTCAGGGATGTTGCTTTCACCGTTAACAATTCTTCCGTCTTCTAATTCAGCCGATAATCTCATATCATCTAATGTGGAAGGTAAAACGCGTCCTCTGATTGCTAAAACTTTTGATGATTCTTTAACTGCATTAAACATATCACCTGTAATTTCGCATAATACGGATAAAAACAAATTACCAAAACTATGACCTTCTAAGCCTGTTCCTTTTCTAAAACGATATTGGAAAAGATCGTGAATTGCTGAATCTTCATCACCTAAAGCAGCAATACAGTTTCTTATATCCCCGGGAGGAAGTACGCCAAATTCATCTCTTAAACGACCTGAACTTCCACCGTCATCGCCAACTGTTACAACTGCTGTTAAATTATTTGTAATTGTTTTCAAACCTTTTAAAATTGTAGAAAGGCCTGTTCCTCCACCAATTGCAACAATTTTAGGTCCTCTGTTTAATTTTCTTCTTTTGTATAAATTTTCTAAAATAAATTCGCTATCCTGAGGACTTATTGCATCTAAAATAGAAACATTCATTTTTTTAGAACCTAAATATAATGCGACAACACCACATACTAAGAAAATGGCACCTGCAATTTGTGCATTAATCAATCTGAAAGTTGATTTCAAAAAATCTACAATCGCATAAATCGGTTCCAAATTGAATACAAATAAAATTCCTAATATTAATAAGATTGTTCCCAATATTGTTAAAACAATCCATCTTTTTACCTGTAATCCCGGAATTAACCAGGCAGCATATTTGTTAATATTTTTCATATATTTTCTCCCTCTTATAACCAAGCCTTATCTTCAAGAATACTTACAGATAAAGGGGCAGGTTCAATAATATTATTTTTTAATAATTCTGCAATTTCCATTGATGCGGCATGCTTCATATTCAAGTGAATTGAATGTACTTTTATCGGCATAATACCGTTATTTTCGTTGATAATATTGCCGTTTTGCAAAATGCTTTCTAATTGTTTTTTAGAATATTCAATATCAATAACATCATTTTGTTCAAAATCAGGCACACCTGAAACCATATATTTTTTATCTAAAAAGACTTCATTTGCATATTTTATTCCTGCAAGTTCACAGGCTTTTTCTAAATTTGTACAAGGTGCGCAAAGTAAAATAAGCCAGTCATTTGCTTTTTTAATTGCTTTTGCAACGGCTAACATTGTTTGAAAATCATTAATTGCTTTCTTATATAAAGCACCATGTAGTCTTACATGTGAAACTCTTAATCCGTGAGCTTTTGCCATAGTTTGAATTGCACCGATTTGATATAAAACAAGACTTTCAATTTCTTCATCTGTTAAATTCATTTCTCTGTATCCAAAGCCTTGTAAGTCAGGGTAACCGATATGTGCACCGATTGAAAGATTATTTTCTTCCGCTAATTTTAAGGCTTTATTAATAACCATCGGATCGCCTGAATGAAGTCCGCAGGAAATATTTACCGAACTTACATAAGGCAAAAGTTCAAATTCCGTATCATTTTGATAAACTCCGAAGCTCTGTGCCAAATCGCAGTTTACATCAATCAACACCTTTGTTTTATCATTATTCATTTCTAAAGTTTCTGTCATATATTCTCTTTCATTTTAGTATTACAAATTTAATTATACAATAATAATACATATGTAAACAAAATAAGAAAAATCTTTATAAAATTATTATACGAATTTTATATTATAAATAATTGTAAATGCTACTGTGGCTTAATTTCTTTAGCAAAAGCACCTGCACTATGGTTAGGACTTTCTAACAATAAATTTCCGTATTTTAATTTTATCCTGTCCATTAATGCCTTTTTATCATTTCCTAAAAACAATTCTGTATAAAGCCCTACGCCGTCATCAATTATCGGGGAAATACCTTTATTAAATAAATTTGGATGTTGAGTTTTATAAACATTAAAAGCAAGTGCGTTCATGCCTAAACATTCTAATTCTTCTTGAATTGAGCTATATCCGTCATTATCTTTGGCATGCGATAATTCATGCAAGATTGCCGCACTTATTGCATAAATTTCAGCAAGATTATTAGTGTCTTTATATCTTTCATTAATAACAATTGTTTTTCTTGCATCAACCCACTGCGCATGGATATCATCTTTATCAACCTTATCAAAAACTATCGGAATTTTACTTTGTTTTGCAAAATCGACCGCTTTTTTGCCGTTTTTAAATATTAAATTTATTCCTAATTTTTTTAATTTTTCAACATCAGATTTATAAAATTCTAAATTCTCTAATTGTTTTATTGCTAAGTCAATAGAATTTTGTTGGTTTGAAATGTAAACATCAGTAGGTATTGACGGTTTTATCGGCAAAAAATCCTTATATAAATCATTTCGTTTTGAATTAAAATTAAGATTATTTATTTTCTGATTAAAATAAATTTTCATTTAAAGCCTAAAATTGTTATATAACAATCATATTAAAACAAATGAAAAAAAATTTTGCTAAAATTTAAAAATAACTGTTTTATCATGTTTATATTAAAATAATTTTATAAGAGAGTATAAGAGGATAAGATATTGGATTTTACACAATTAATGATTGATGCACTCGCATTTATAGCAAAATATGTAGGAAGTTACGGTTGGGCAATTGTCGTTTTAACATTTATAGTCAGAGCTGCTTTATGGGGGGTCAATGTTCAACAGCAAGTGAGCATGAGAAAAATGCAATCACTTCAGCCAAAGATGAAAGCACTTCAGGACAGATATAAAAACAACCCGCAAATGTTACAACAAAAAATGATGGAATTTTATAAAGATAACAAATTTAACCCGTTTTCAGGTTGTTTGCCTCTTATAATTCAATTACCGATTTTCATTATGTTATACAGCGCATTAATGAGTCCTCAATTTATTCAAATGGCAGGTAACAGTTCTTTTTTATGTTTAACAAAAGATAAATGCTTGATTTCAAGGCTTGATAATACTTTAAAAAGCACTTCAGGTACTGCAAATGACGGTATTTTCGGCATAAGAGAAAAAGATACATTCTCTATTCCAAAAACCATTGATGTTACTATGAAAGACGGTTCTACAATGCCGGTTAAAATTGACAGTCCTCAAAAGGCTCTTCAAATTCAAGGTGATATGATCCCGGGTGAAAATGTTGATTTCAAAATTCCTTTAGACAATTTAAAATTAAAATTTGAACAATTAAATAATGTTGAAAGTACAAAAATTCCCGTTATCAACAACTCTACAAAAGAAGTTGAAACTATGGAATTTACAAGAAATGAAAGCAACTTAATATCAAACATTAAAACAGTAAAAACAGAAACAAAATTCCATATTGATGTATTGTTCTTAGTTTTATTATTCGGTGCTTCAATGTGGTTTGCGACCAAATTCACTACTTCAATGACAAAAGGCGGTGGCGACCCGACTCAACAAGCCATGCAAAAAACAATGGGAACAACCATGCCAATTATGGTTACGGCAATGTTTGTATTCTTCCCTATTCCGGCAGGTGTTTTGCTTTACTTAATCGTAAGTAACGTAATTCAAATTGCACAAACCGTTATCGTTAACAAACAACTTGATGCACAGGAAGCGAAAAAATCTGAAATCATTGACAAAGATGTGGTTAATAACGCTAAAAAAATCGAACCAAAGAGTATAACTGATGACAAACAAGACTGATGATACAATATCTGCAATTTCAACAGTTTTAGGTAATGCAGGTGTCGGTATTATCCGTCTGAGCGGTGAAAATTCAAAAGATATTATTAACAAAATCTTTTTCGCAAATAAAAATTTTAAGCAGGTTGATTTTAAACCTAATTCAATAACGCATGGCTTTATCTTTGATAATAAAACTTTAATTGATGAAGTTATTGTTTTGTATTTTGAAAATCCGCACAG
>JAKSUS010000044.1 GCA_024408745.1 Candidatus Gastranaerophilales bacterium
TCGTCTGTCCCAAAGCCTAAAAAAGAAAAGATTTTATTTAACATGATTATTCTCCATGATTTATGTATCTATATATTAATATTAATAATTCATATTAAAATTTCATCATATATTAAAATTATTTTACTTCGGCATTCGGGGAATATTTAAGCTAATTTTCTGTTTTTTTCTCTTTACCGATTTTTTTGATTGTAAATAAGAACGGAATTAAAAGAATTGATGCAATACCGACATATCTGAAGGCTTCAATAAAGCCCCATAAAGTTGACTGTTGAAGGAGTTGTTTATAAAGCATATTTTGTGCCATATAATTTGCAGTATGAGAAGTTGTTAACTGCATAAATGCTCCTTGTATTGCGGATAATTTTGCCTGAAATACAGGGTTTAAGGGGGATAAATTTTCAACAAGCATATTTTGATGAACCTGTGAAAATCTTGAAATCATTGTTGTACAAACAGATGTGCCAATTGCACCACCTACGTTTGTAAGCATTGTTTGAACACCTGAAGCATTTGTCATTTGATCGTTTCTCAAAGTTACAACCGAAAGTGAAATCAACGGTATCATTGCAAACCCCATACCAAACCCGAATACTAAGTTAGGAATAACAATATTCATATAAGAAATATCAAGGTTCAAATTTCCTAACATCAATCCACCAATCCCTATAACCAATAAGCCAAATGCAACTAAAATTCTGTTATCAACTCTTGTTGATAATTGACTTAATAATGTCATTGTTACAATACCTGCAAGTCCTCTCGGCATCAGTGTTAAACCGCTTGTGAAAGCACTATAACCTAATAATGATTGCAAAAATTGAGGTAAGATTGCAATTGATGCAAGCAAAATTGCGTGGCACATAAACCTTATAATTGTGCAAATTGAATAGTTTTTATCTTTAAAAATTGATAAATCAACAAGAGGTTTTTTGATATATAACTGACTTATAATGAAAGCAATTAATGATGAGCATGAGATTATGGTGAGCCATAAAATAAAGTCAGAACTGAACCAGTCTTTGTTATTGCCTTTATCTAAAACAATTTGCAGTGTTATCATCCATATAGCGAGGAAACTAAATCCTATTGCATCAAACGGAATGTTCTTTTGTTTTCTTGCATAAGGCGGGTCTTCAATGAATTTTTGTGATAAAAATACGGTTAAAACACAAATCGGTAAGTTAATGAAGAATATCCAAGGCCAACTCCAGTTATCTGTAATCCAACCGCCTAAAACAGGTCCGATAATCGGTGCAATAATAATTACCAAGCCAAAAACAGCCATTGCTTTACCTCTTTCGCGTGGCGGGAAGTTTTCAAGCAAAATTGCTTGTGATATAGGGAGCAGACCGCCACCGCCTATACCCTGCAAAATTCTTGCAAATATCATAAAACCAAAGGATGTTGCAAAGCCGCACATCATTGATGAAACTGCAAATAAAACAGAACTGAATATAAAATAATTTTTTCTGCCTAAAATTTTGCAAAACCAATCAACCATAGGAATAACGACACCGCTGGCAACAAGGTAAAAGGTCAAAATCCACATTGATTCATCACGGCTGATTGAAAAAGAACCTGCCATGTGAGGAAGCGCAACGCTCGCAACAGTTTCATCAAGGACGAACATAAATGCAGCAAAAATTGTCGGGATTGCACCTAACCATGGACCGTATTTGGGTTTCCATTCTTCTTGAGTTGAAGTGATATCTGCACTCATTATTTACTATTTCACCTTTACTCTTGGTATAACGGACATACCTGAAACAATTGTATATTCATCAGGGTTGATTTCTTCCGTAAATATGATTTTAACAGGTATTCTTTGAACAATTTTAACAAATGAACCGACTGCATTTTCAGGCGGGAATAAACTTGCTTTTGCACCTGATGCTCTTTGAATACTGTCAATTTTACCTTTAAATGTTTTATGAGGATATGCGTCTATTTTTATATCAACATTTTGTCCCGGTTTCATTTTGCCAACTTGGTTTTCTTTAAAGTTAGCGACAACCCAAACTTCTTTTGAAGCCAATGCAAATAAAGGCTGACCTACCTGAACATAAGCACCTTTTTCAACATTTTTGTTAGTTACAACACCATCACGAGGTGCAATTATTTTTGTATAGCTTAAATTTAATTCAGCTTGATCGCGTTGGGCTTTTAATGTCTTTAAATCAGCATCGGCAACTTTCGACTCATTTTTAGAAAAAATCATATTATCTGCACTTGTTTGTTTTGCCTGAATACTGTCAAATTTAGTTTGTGCAGCATCAAAAGTTTGTTTTGAAACTGCACCTTTTTCATATAAATTTCTGTATCTTTCCAAATCTTTTTTGGCTAATTCAATTTCTGAATTTGCTGCAGAAAGATTTGCTTTTGCAACATTTTGATTAAGCAGGGCTTTTTGATATTGTGCATCAGCCTGATTGAATTTTATTTTGTAATCAGCAGGGTCAATAATTGCAATAACATCCCCTTCTTTAATAGATTGGTTATCATCAATTTTTATTTCCTCTATTTGTCCTGCAACACGAGGAGCGATTTGCACCAAATGGCTTTCTATATAAGCATCATCCGTTGATTGATAATGGGAAGCATCCCATAAAAAGTATCCGCCGACAATAATTGCTAAAATGACAACTATAATCGGAGCATATTTTTTTATTTTGCTTTTATTTTCTTCCGTTAATTTTTCTTTTAACATATTTTATCTCCTATACTTGCAATTTTGCCGTTGAGGCAAGTGCATTTTTCAGTAATTTTAATAAACTTTTTAATTCGGTTATTTTTGATTCGTCAAACTTTTTATACATTTCATTTACATAAGGTTGCATTTTTTCTTTAATTTTTTTACTTGTTTGTTCAAAAATAATTTTGCCGTTTTCAGTGATTTTCATTTTCTTTACCAATCTTCTATTCTTTAAATCACTGTAAAATTCTATAATCCCTTTTTTTTCTAAACTATCTAAAATTCTTTTTGTTCTTACTCTGTCTCTCAAAATTAATTTTGCCAAATCTCTTTGACAAATTTCCGGATTACAACTCATAACATCAAGAGTTCTAAATTCTTCCGGAGTTATGATATCCGTAATGGCAGAAAAAAACTCTTTTCCGTTAATTTCCAAATATCTTGCGATTTGTTCTATGGAATAAAATATACTATCCGTAAAATGTGGTATTTCTCTATTTTTAATCAACTCTTATTGCCTCAAAAGTTTTATTTTAAATATTTTATCATTGTTACAAATATTACTTTGTTGCATTTGTAACAATAATATGCTAACATATCGGTATAATAAAAGTCAAGTATAATTTGACCAAAAGGCAAATGTGAGGCACGATATGAGTATGAAAAAATTAGTTGCAACAACTTTACTTGTAGGAATTTTAGGGGTAAATTTTGCACCCGTAACTACTTATGCGCTACAAGATAATACAAATAATACTGTTAAAGAAAAGAAATTAACGAGAAAAGAAAAGAAACTTTTAGCGGAAGAACAAAAGAAACAGGATAAATTGAATTATATAAATATTGATTGGTGGGAAAGTTATAATGATGAATATTTAACAGGTTATATTTTTAAAGCCATTGCAAATAATAAGGATGTAGAACTCGCTAATTTAAAGGTTGAAGAAGCAAGGCAGATGGTAAAGCTTCAATTTGCCAATGAACTTCCACAACTCACAACAGGTGCTGCACCTCTTTTAATGAAAGCACAGAATGAAACAAGAACAACGGGAACTTTTGCAATTCCTGTTTTAGTAAGTTATGAAGCAGATATATTTTTGAAAAATCATGATAAAACAAAGAGTGCAAAAAAACTTTATGAAGCGTCGGAATTTCAGGAAAAAGCAACGTATCTTACAATTGCTTCTCAAGTTGGTGCTACTTATTATAATATTGTTAAACTTGATAAATTAATTGGGATTCAAAATGATATAATTAAAGCGAGAAAAGAGATTTTTGAGCTTAAAAAATTATCAAATGAAGAAGGTATTGTTTCAACGGCAGACCTTGTAAGAGCAGAAAAAGCTTATGTTGTTGCTACTTCTGATTTAATTGAACTTGAAAAAGCAAGAGAAATTATGCTTACTTCTTTATGTGTTTTAATTGGTGAAAGTCCTGCTAATGCAAAGGATATAAAAAGAATTTCTTACGATAAAGTACAAAGTTTGAAACCTGTTCCTAAAGAATTATCCCAAGATGTAATTTTAGAGCGACCTGATTATCTTGTTGCGCAAAAAATGATTGAAAAAGCAGGAATTGATGTAAAAGTTGCGAAAAAAGAATTTTTGCCGTCAATTAATTTATTAGGTATTTTGGGAATAACAGGTTCATCAGTATCTCAAGCAATGAACTGGGAATCATCTCTTGCTGCACTTGGTATTGGTGCTTTATGGCCTGTATTTACCGGCGGAAGCAGAATTGCAAATTTGAAAATCAATAAAAATAAATACGAACAAAGCATTTTAAACTATCAAAAAACAAATTTAACGGCAATTAAAGAAGTCAATGATGCATTGAGTACTTTGCAACTTGATAATCAAAAATATCTTAAAAATGTAAAATCATTGAATATGCAAAGTAAAGATTACGGATTTACTAAAGATAAATACAATGAAGGTATAATTTCAAAATTAGATTTACTTGAAGAACACGAAAAACTTCTCGTTATGAATAAGATGGTTATTTCAAGTAAATCGGAATGTCTTGTAAATCAAATCAGTTTATATAAAGCCGTTGCAGGGAAAATATAACCGGACATCTGAATATTCTGTTTTGTTTGTATTATGCATAAAATTAATTATTAAAGCTATACACAACTTTAAATTAAGTATCTTGAATGTAATAGTATAATTTATATAAGCTATTATATTGTTGTATCCATACTGTTAACCTGATCAGGAGTTAAACTTTCAGGTCCGTCAGGTGTTATTAACTTTGAAGTATCCTTATAATTTGCAAGATAAATAAATTTATAAAGCATAAACGGATTAAATGAACGACTGCCTTCCGATAACATAATTTTTATTGCTTCATGTGAAGGAAGCGCCGGTTTATAAACTCTTTGAGAAACCAATGCATCATAAACATCACATATTGCAGCAACTTGGGCATAAAGATGAATTTCTTTTCCTTTTAAACCGTTTGGATAGCCTAAACCACTATATTTTTCCTGATGCTCTAAGGCAACTCTTGCGATATCTTCTTTCTGATGCAATTCTTTTTTAATAATATTGTAACCGTATATTGTATGGTTTTTCATTTCTTCAAATTCTTCAGGTGTCAATTTGGCAGGTTTATTTAAAATTGCCTTAGATACTTTCATTTTACCTATATCGTGTAATAAACCACCTAATGTCAGTTTTTTCATGTCCTCATCGCTGAATTTTAGCACAAGACCTAATGCAGCACACATAGAAGAAACGTTAATTGTATGAGAATATGTGTAATGGTCGAATACACGCAATTGACCAATACATTCAGCTTTTTCAAGTTTATCATTAACTTCATCTAAAATAATATCACGAGTAGCCTCGCAAACATTCACGTTTGGAGTTTTACCGTCTAAAACATCATATAATATCTTTTTGGTATTATCCACGAGATTTTCTGTTACATCATCCGGAATAATTGATTTAATTTCAGGGGTGCCTAATGGCTTATTTTCATCAAGAAATCGACTTTGTCTGCTTTCAGGTTTAATAAACAGTTGCATATAGTTCATTTGCATAACTAAGTTGGAATTTAAAGGTGTCCCGAAAGGATAAACTATTTCACCCTGTGCATTATACAAATCGAAATCTAAAACTGTTTTACCGACTAATTCTAAAGCTGATATTCTTCTCATGTTGCAATTCTACAAATATATTATAGTTACATAATAACATATTTTGAAATAATAACAACTATTTTATATAATTTCTGCACCTCTATCCTCTATTTGAACGGTTTTAAGAGTTGCATTAACACCATAATTATTCCATGTTTCAGTTATTATATTTTTAATAACGTCAGTATTAGAATCACTTGTAACTACTATTATTCCCGGCCCTGCTCCGCTTAACGCTGTTCCCAAAACATTATCAATATGTTTTAAATTTTTCATAATGTCTTCTAATCCGGGTACTAATTTCATTCTGTATGGTTGATGAAGTTTATCTTGCATGCCTAACTTAAAAAGTTTTTCATCTCTCATATGAACAGCTTCTACCATCATTGCAGTTCTTTTTGCATTATATGCTGCATCTTTCAAGCTTACCATTTCAGGTAAAACGGAACGCGAAATTGATGTATGAAGTTCAAAATCGGGAATACACATTGTTATTTTCCAGTCTTCGCACCACGGTAATTTTCTTGTTGTAACGCTTCCGTCAGATTCAACGGATGAAAGTACAAAACCACCTAACAAAGCAGGGGCAATGTTATCCGGGTGTCCTTCTATTTCATTAGCAATAGAAATAATAGTGTCGTTATCTGCAGGCCGTCCTAAAAGTTCATTAGTTGCAACAAGACCTCCTATAATAACGGAAGCTGAACTCCCGAAACCTCTTGCAAGAGGAATATCCGAATAAATATTTATTCTCATTGATTGTGGCGTTTGCCCGATATAAGAAAACAATAAATCAACTGCTTTATAAACTATGTTTGTTTTATCCGTAGGTATATGAAATTCATTTACATCAAACTCATCAGAGAAAACATTTATTTGTATTTCTTCATTAGGATCAACTAATTCTTCGATTGTAATTGTATTATAAATTGGTAATGCTAACCCGAAACAATCAAACCCCGGTCCTAAATTGGCTGATGTTGCAGGAACTTTTACACTTACTTTCACTTTATTCAACTTCCTTCCAAAAATTATTTTATATATTTATTTTCCGCAACTATACTCATTATATAGGCTTGTGAAAAATATTTATTTGATACATCCATTATATCCTTAACGCTGACTTTTTCAATCAACTCGGGATAATCATAACCGAATTTGTAGCCTTTGTCAAAAAATTCATAATATCCGTTTAATTCTGCCTTTGCCATGTTTGTTTCAGTTGCAAGTTTTAAACGACCTGTTATCATATTTTTTAAATCACATAATTCTTTTTCTGAAATCGGTTTCGTTTTTAAATCATTAATTTCTTTTTCAAAATCCTGTTTTACGGTTTCTATGTTTTCGGGATTTGTTCCTATATACATAAAGAACATACCGCTATTAAATTTGCTTGATGAACTTGCACCTGTTTCGTAAGCCAAGCCTTTATTTTCTCTTAAATCAACAAATAATTTTGATGTAAAGCCACCACCTAAATATGTGCTGATAATTTTTAAAGCAGCAAAATCATCAGCAGCAAAGCCCTTTGTTTGCCAACCCTGAACAAGCCATGCGCCTTTTGATTTTTTACTCTCGGTTTTAATTACATTTTCTTCAATCGGAGTTAATTTTGCTTTTAAAATATTATCGTCAATAGGTTTGAAGTCCTTTGAATTATTAAGTGAAGAAAATTTTTCAATTAAATCATTTTCGTTAAAATTACCGGCAACACTTATTATCATATTTTTTGCAGAAAAAGTTTTAGCATGTAATTCTTTTACATCATCGGCAGTTATTTCGGGAATTGATTTTTCTAAAATTTTACTTGTTTTTAAAAATGGTGAATTATTATAAAAAGCTTCGTAAAAATTTTCAAAAGCAATATTTTGCGGTTTATCCTTTGCTGATTTTATTTCATTTAAAGCATCCTCTTTTGCTCTTTTTACATCTTTATTATCAAATTTTGGAGTTTCAATTATTTCTTTTAAAATCGAGAATGCACCGTTCATATCGTCTTTTGTTGTTTTCATTGAAACTTCAAAATATTCATAATCATTTGAAAAAGAAATATTTGTCCCTATATTATCTAAATAATCTTCAACTTCTTTACCTGATTTATTTTTAGTACCTTTCATAATCGTATCGGTTAAAATTAAGGCTGTTCCGTCTTTTTCTTCGGATAAAGAACCGCCTTTTAAAAATATTTTTGTTGCAATAACATTGCTATCTGTATTTTTTTGAAGCAACAAAGTCGCACCGTTATTTAATTTGTATTTTTTTATTCCTCGATTTTGGCTGACTAATTTTGCCTTTACTTTGGTTTTATTTGATACATTTACAATATTATTTTTGGAAGATATTTTTGCATTTTTTTGAGGTAAAAGAACGGATAAAGCAAGATTTTCATCTTTAAAATATTTTTGCATTGTCTGATTAATAAATTCAGGAGTAATACTTTCTATTGTAGGAATATAATCACAATAATCTTTCAAACCGTTTCCGACTGCGACATCATATCCTAACATGTTTGCAATACCTGCTACACTTTCATTTGCGTATTCATATTGTCTTTTTATTGAATTTTTAATGAGTTGAAGTCTTTTGTTATCAACAGGTTTATTTTTAAAATTATTTAATTCAGTTTTAATTTTTTTCAAAACCTTATCATAATTTTGTGGCATAAAATCAACACTTACATAAAATATGCCTTTATCTT
>JAKSUS010000045.1 GCA_024408745.1 Candidatus Gastranaerophilales bacterium
TTATTAAGAAACATTAATATTACTCCGATATTTTCATTTTTATAGACATCCAAAACTTTTAAATAGATGCTATTTAAATTATCTCTCTCCTCCTTTTTTCTTTCAATTTCCTCCTGGGTTGAACTTTTTTTATATAAAATTGTAGTTTCAACATTTGATGGTGCGTTTATTACAGACTTTGAAATACTAAGTTTACTTATAATTGTATCCTTACTAATTTTTGTTTCTTCACTAACTGTTAGCTTAGAAGTATTATCAAAAGGTGAAATTTCATATTGAGTTTTAACTGCGTTATCTGTGCTATCTTCTGCTTTTACCGTATCAAGCGAGTTATATATTAATAATACTGCCGTTGCAAGAGCAAAAGAGAATATCGTTTTCTTTAATTTCATTTTATACAAATCCCCATATCTATTTACATATTAATAGTATATTATCCTTCTTTTTAAAAGTGAAAAATGTTACTAATTTTTAATAATTATAATAATTCCGACATGCAAATATATTTCAGGGAAATTTTATATTAAGCCGCTTGAGTGTTACGGCCTGCTAATTTACTTGTTAATTGACAAATATAATCAAAATCTTTATTTTCATACGGCAATAATGTTTTTACAAATCTCAAATTGTAATCGGTTACAACTTTAACATATTTATTGCCAAATAATACCATAAAACACATTGAAAATTTTTCCAAATCTGATTTAATTAAAACACATTTGTCATCTAAAATTTCATTAAGAATAAATGTTTCATTAATTTTTTCAATTCCGTAACGTTCGTTTGCTCTTAAATCTGAATGTTTCATAATTTTTATCTGCATCTTATCTAACTATTATTATGATAAAATATGTATATGTCAGATTTGGATACAAATAAAAGTTGTATTATTGAAAAAAAATAAGTAAAATAATTTTATGAAAAGATATAATTTATAAAGGCTATTATTATGCGATATGAAAAACTCGAATTGTTATTCAGATTAGTACTTGATATGCAAAACAGCTATCATGGTGTATCTATTCAATGGATTATGGACGAATATGAAGTTTCAAGAAGTACTGCAATAAGAATGAAAGATATGATTGCAAGACTTTTCCCCGTAGAAGAAATAGAACTTCCCGAAACAAGAATAAAAAAATGGAAATTAAATAAATTTAATACTGCAAACATGATTGCTTTTTCGTCTGAAGAAATAGCCGAATTAGAACGCTCAAGAAGCGTAATGAAAAATTATAATATTACAAACAGTACGGATTTAATCGGCTTAATTATTACTAAAATAAATTCAATTAACAAACAAAAAGCAATGAAAACAGATGTTGAAGCAATGCTTGAAGCAGAAGGTTATGCAAGAAGACAATTTCCAAAACGAAAAATCTCTTTGGAAACTTTAGAAGTTGTATCTGAATGTTTAAAAGCATATAAGTGTATGGAGTTTGAATATACAAACAAAAAAGGAGAAACAAGAAACGTAAAAGTTCAACCTTATGCAATTATTTACGGTGAAAACACTCTTTTGCTTGCTTATAATGAATATAGCAAAGGTTTTAGACATTATTATTTCCACATGATTAAAAATCCAAAAGTTTCCGAAGATTATTTTGATAAAGATGAAACCTTTAATTTAGAAGAATATTTAAGTCGTTCATTTGGCGTTTTTCAGGAAGAGCCGATGGATATTGAACTTTTGTTCAGTAAAGAAGTTGCTGAGGCAGTTCTTGAATACAATTTGCACTCAACACAGCAAATGACACAAAATCCTGACGGAACGGTTACTGTAAAAATGAAAACCGGCGGAAGAAATGAAATTTGCTGGCATCTTTTCAAATGGGGTAAAAACGTTAAAATCATTGCACCGCAAGAATTAATCGATAATTACAAAAAACTTTTGGATGATGCAATCGGAACAATTTAAATCGAGTATTTTGTGTTTTAATATTTTATTAAAAAAAATACTTATCATCAGTTATACATTTTAAAATAAACTCGTAACATTTATGTTTTAATTCTTCATTCTCAACCCTGTATGATATTTTCTTTTCTTCGTTTTCATCGTAAGAATTAAAGTGAACTTGTCCGGTTAAAAGGTCATAGAGAAAGATAAGAGCTTCGCTAAACAGAATATAGGTAAGACAAATTCCGAATACGATACTAACAAAAATTACTGTTGCAAGTATGAGATTAAAAATAAATTCAAGCATTATTCATCCTCAATTTCACGAGTATCAACATGCGAACGGTAATTAGGCATACTTTCCGCCATTTTTTTGGCTTCACCCCAGCTTGTTGCATAAACCATCATGCCGACAATATTGCCGGAACCTTTTGCATAATAGCGGGTTAAATACTTCTTCATTGGCATAGCATTTACGTCCTTTCTTTATCAAATCAGTCAACGATTCCTTTTAGACTTACATAATTATTATAAAATATGCCTGTATCAGATTTGGACACAATGAGATAATTTTATTGTAAATATTTGTAAAAATACTTCTTAAAATCCTAAAGTTTTGAAAGAAAATGCCGATATAAAAAGTATCAGGGTTTAAAAGGAGAACATTATGAAAACGGATTACAGCAAAGAATTTATCAGCACAGAAATCGCAGAATTATTTAACAGCGTGGAAGAATTTTTAACAGCAAAAGATACAATGGTTGAAGCAATTAAATATATGTACTTAAATACTTCCTGCAACAATTAGATGATTTTTTCAAAAAAATGTTTAAAATTTAAAAATTTGGGTATATAGATATTAGAAAAATAAATTTTGTTATTAGCATGGTAAGAAGGAGTTTATTATGGAAAGTATGATATTACAAACAGCAACATGTGGACTTCTTGCATACATAATTTTTATTATGTTGCCACAAAAAGTTACAACAATATTTAATTTACACTAATTTATAAGTTTTCTGACAACATAACTTGCCATAAGTATACCCGCTGCAGGTGCGACAAATGGTGTAGTGGCAGGAGTTATTTTGTTAAATTCAATATGTTGACCGGATTTCGTTTCAACAATTTCGGTATTTAAAATTTTTTCGGCTGCTTTTGGTTTTTCACTGCTTAAAACCAAAGGCAAATTTTTTGTTATACCATCTTGTTTTAATCTTTTTATAATTCTTGTAGCGAACGGGCAATTAACTTTATCAACTTCCGAAATATCCTTAATATAAAGTTTTTCGGGGTCAATTCTTGATGCCGCCCCCATTGAAGTTATTATGGGAATATTGTTTTGGTAACAAAATTCAAGGAGGTCAATTTTAAAATTATAACTGTCTATCGCATCAACAACAAAATCGAATTTTTCTTTAAAAACTTCGTGCATATCAGATGTGTAAAAGTCGTTAATCTCATTGACTTTAGCATTATTATTTATTTGCAAAATTCTCTGCTTTGTAACTTCTGCTTTTGTCTGACCAACCGTTGTCTGAAGTGCAATCAGTTGCCTGTTTATGTTTGATTTGCTGACTTTATCAAAATCAACTATTGTAAAATTCTCAATTCCGCTTCTTGCCAAAGCTTCAACAGCAAAAGAGCCGACTCCGCCAAGCCCGAAAACAGCGATATCAGAGTTTTTTAATTTTAACTGGTTTTCTTTTCCCCAGTACAATTCGTTGCGTGCAAAAGTTTCCATAATTATTCACCTTATTTATAAAATTAATATTATTATACAAATTTTATTTTGTAAAATTATCCATGCTCTTAGGCATGCCATTTTTAGTTTATAGTTGATAGGTTAATAGAGTTTTGACACAATAAGGCATTAGAAAAGTAAGAAATTCTTAGTAACTTAGTGCCATAGTGCCTTGCTGACTTAATAACTATTCAACAATTCAACTCTTCAACTTATCAACTGTTAAACCATTTGCTTCATATTTTGTGTTTTTTGTAAAACTGGATTATAATACAACTATGAATGTAGTTAAAAACAGTATCCTTGATTTTTTGTCCGAAAATAATGCCATTGATATTTGCACCTGGCAAAGAGATTTTGTGTGGGATAAATTAAGAATAGATAAATTATATAATGATGTTGTTGATGTTATTTCGCAAACATCTAATAACAATTATTTTTTCGGCACAATAATTCTTAAAGATTTAAGAAATGAATTATCATCAGTTGAAGTTATAGACGGCAAACAAAGGCTAATTGCAATAAATTTATTTATTTGCGCTTTGTGTGATTATTTTGAAGTTAATAATTATAAAAAAGCATTATTATTTCAAAAAACCCAAAACACCAATAATACTAAATTAAAAATCTATAACAGCAACGGCGAAATTTTTGAAAACATTATAGGTAATAAAGATTTTGCATTTATTGACGGGTCTTTATATGCTAAAGTTTATAAATATTTTTACACTCAACTTGAAGCAGATAATTATAATTCAGAAGATTATTTTAATGCCCTGAAACGCTTTGAAATAGCCTGCGTACACATATCAGAAAAAGAAGATGCACTTCTCTATTACGAAAATGCAAACACACCTTCGATTAATTTAGATATGTTTGACAGAATTAAAACGTTTGTTTTAATTGATATGAATAAACAAATTCAAAGCGATATGGTAAAAAAATACTGGGATCCGTTAAAATTAATGTATGAAAATAAACAAGATACTTTTCTTGATTATTTAATCTGCTATACTTCAATGCAATCTGATGGTGAAATCACCAAACAAAATGTATTCTCTGAATTTTATAAATTTTACAATTTAAAACGTAAATATAAAAAATCTGAAAATATTTTACCCGAATTATATAAATTTGCTCAGTATTATATAAGAATCAAAAACAGTGACTTTACTCAGGAAATATCCGCACAGTTTGACAGAATAACTGCTTTAACGGATAATCCGAAGTTATATTCTTTCTTGTTTGAAATAACTGATGATTTTCAAAATAATTTAATTCCTATGAAAGTCTTTGTTGATATATTAGAAAATATCGCAAATAATATTGAACAGGCAATAGCAAATAATCAGGAAATAGAATTCTCGGGTTTGAGCAAAGAAATTTCAAGATTATTGGCACAAAAGTATGAATAAAGGATAAATTATGACAAAAAAAATTATAATTATTTCAGGTAAACAATTTTCAGGAAAAGATACTTTAGCAAAATTCATGTTAGAAGTTTTACCTGATTTTAAAAGAATCGGCATCGGGGATGCAATAAAATTAGAATACGGAAAAAGAAAAAATCTTACCTTTGAAGAAATCGAAAAAGATAAACATTTATACAGAGTAGACCTGATTGAACTCGGCAACTGGGGGAGAAGCCAGGATGCTGATTTTTGGTTAAAACAACTAATCGAAAGAGATGAAAATATTATTGTTCCGGATATAAGAGTCCCTCATGAATTGGAACTTTTTAAATCTCATGGTGCCATCGCAATAAGAGTAGAAGCACCACGCGATAACAGAGCTTTAAGAGGAACTTTGGCAAAAGAAAATGATCCGACAGAAACATTATTGGATAATGTTGAAAATTGGGATTACATTATCCAAAATGACGGAACATTAGAAGATTTAAAACAAAAAGCAATTATACTTGCTGAAAAATTAAAATAAAATATACATTAATTTGCGGATTTATTTTTCCCCAAAATAATGTATCCTGATAATACGATACGCACACATGCGTTATACTTAAATTGTCAGGTTAGAAGTGAGCCTGGCAATTTCTTTTTTTTTAATTTTATATGCGTATTTTGAATGATATTTAGAGAAAATTTCAAGAAAATACTTAACAAAAATCAAAAAAAGTGTTAAAATAAGTTCATAAAGTAGCAAAAA
Organism: Candidatus Gastranaerophilales bacterium; assembly: GCA_024408745.1. GTDB lineage: Bacteria > Cyanobacteriota > Vampirovibrionia > Gastranaerophilales > JAILCC01 > JAILCC01. The sequence continues at coordinate 5,805 of JAKSUS010000045.1, forward strand.
AATGAAATTCCATGTTTTAATCCATTATCAAAATAAAGGATGTAAGGTTTGAACTATAACGATAGCGATACGGAAAACAGTATGCAACAGAAACATATGGAAAGCGGCATGGGACATGTCAGTCCTATAAGACCTTTCCCTATTAATAATGTTTCTTCAAATAAAACTCCCTCAAGAATGCCGGGAGGAATGGTTTCGCACAGTGGTTTTCAAAACGTTTTTTCAATCCAAAACAATGTTGATCCTTTAGACTTTCTTTATGATTTTTCTTCAATTGCAAAATCAAAAAGAAATATGCAAGATGTTTATTATTTATTACATAATATCGCCGTTACACGCTTAGGACTTTCATATACTGCACTTGGTATTTTAAATTCACAATCAAATTGTATAAACTTGCAGTTATTAGACAGAATCGGCAATTCATTTAACTCAAGAGCGCTACTTTCCAATACACAAAGCCCGATTGTAAGAGCTTTTATAGATAAAATCCCTCAAACCGTTTCTGATAGTGAATATCTAAAAATAGATTACATCCCAAAAGCAAAATCGCTTATTCTTCCTATGATTTATCAGGGAAATTGCTATGGAATTTTGATTTTAGGCTACAGCGAATTAACACAACAATGCAGCGATTTGTTGCAGATTTTAGGCGATTATATGGCACTTCATGTTGCATGTTCACAAATGAATGAACTTTCAACATTGAACGGTGATACCGATATTTTAACAGGTTTGAAAACCCATAGAGCATTCCAAGAAATTTTATCTAAAGAAATCAAGCATGCAGAAAATACTGATAAACCTATATCCGTTGTTATTTTTGATGTTAACAACATTTCGCAAATCAACAGAGAATTTGGGCACGCAAAAGGTGATGAAATCATTAAACTTGTTGCCGAAAAAATCAAACAAAATATCAGAAGTATTGACGTTGCGGGACGTTACGGCGGTGATGAAATCGGCTTAATTTTACCGGATACCGATAACTCAGAAGCAACATACATTACAGAATATCTGAATTATTCTCTGTCTTGTTGTCTTGTTGACGATGTAGGTTCAATAAAAGTCAGCGTCGGTATTGCTACCTATCCGACATGCTCAAGAGAACAGGAAAAATTGTTAATCTTAGCAGAACAAGCAATGATAATTTCCAAGAATAAAGGTTATAAAAACGGTGTTTCAACCGCAGTTAATGCTCAGGATATTAACTTCTGGAACGAAGCAGCGCTTGATTCATTCGCTTCAGTTATTGCGAAACGCCATTCCCAATTAGGCTTGAACTTTGAAGAAGAACTTGTTGATAAATTCCATTCAGACAGTTTAAATTCAAATAACCATTTAATTGATGTTGTAACTTCTCTTGCCGGTGCAATTGATGCAAAAGATACTTACACAAAAGGTCATTCAACTGCAGTTTCAAGATATTCTGAAGCATTGGCAAGAGCATTGAATCTTCCTGATGATGAAGTTGAACGCATTAAATTGGGAGCCTTGTTGCATGATGTCGGCAAAATCGGTATTCCTGAAAATGTTTTAGGCAGAACAACAAAACTTGCTGATGACGAATGGGAAATAATGAAACAACACCCCGTTATTGGTGCTGAAAAAGTTTTGGCACCGGTTGCGGCTTTAAGAGATTTAATACCTATGGTTAAACACCACCACGAACATTGGGACGGTTCAGGTTATCCAAGCAATTTGAAAGGTGAAGAAATACCTCTTGCTGCAAGAATTGTTGCAGTAGCGGATACTTTCCACGCACTAATTAGTGACAGACCATACAGAAAAGGTTTGCCGATTGAAAAAGCTATTGAGATTTTGAGAATAGGCGCAGGTATTCAATGGGACGCAGAACTTGTCAGAAAGTTCATCGTTATTGCTCCGTCATTGATTACAACTATTGAACATTAAGCGAAGAAACTTTTTATTCCGTTCCATGCTGAACTTAATAAACCACATCCGCCTTTAAATAATTCTGAAGCGAGTCCAAATGTTTGAACTGTACCTGATGGTGTTGATAACATATCAATCAAGTTGTTTTTCAAACTGCCGCTTATAATTGTACCCCAAGAGGAACTATCATAAATATTTAATGCCTCAGTTTTATCATAAGCTTGTCCGACTCTTGTATAGTATCCTGCCGGCATACCGCCCCAGCCAAATCCGCAACAACTACTAAAACCAAATATATTTCCCAAACCGCCACATTCAGATGCGATAGGTAATAAAGGTTGGCTTATACAAGAACATCCTGTAGTAACATTTGTTAATGAACCGATATCAATATTGCAATCGCTACTACCTTTAATATTTACAGGCGTAGCATAAGGTACTACTGATGAACCAAAATCTTTACTCCAAGTCCAAGGACCAACTTTTTTACTTAAATTGTCACTTCCGCCATTGCCATAATACAAATTTGTAAGCATCGTATCATGAACATTTAATACTCCGTTTGCCATGCTATAATCTCCTTCCGTTTCATGTAACTCTTATATTAATAAAAACAATTTATTAAAAAAAATTGCTTTCTCAAAAAAACATTGAAAATATGGGACTTTACGAGATTATAAGGCATGCCCTAATAAACAATTAAATACAAAAAAGAGGTTCAATAAAATAATTGAA
>JAKSUS010000046.1 GCA_024408745.1 Candidatus Gastranaerophilales bacterium
AGTCAACAATATTTTTAGCTAAAGTCTTGTTGATACCAGATACATATTCTAAAAAAATTACTGCTAATTCGAATGAAGAAAAAATGAAAGTAACAATTTCAGAAATAATTAAACAAAAAACATCCAAACCTAAATTGAGTAGTAGAATCAAAAATGCAATTAAAAAAATCCTTGATAAATTTGGCATAACAAGAAAAATCGGAAAACAATCAATTACAATACCAAAAGAAGCAGTGAAAACAGTTACACCATTAAAGCCTAAAAAAACTATACAAAAAACATTTGCATATCATTCACCCGAAATGGTCAAACCTGATTATACTGCAGAAATAAAAGAAAAAGGTGAGTTATCAATTAATATGGAGGAATTAAAAAATAAAAGTATTTTAACTATTAATATGCCTGAAAATCCAAATCTAAAACCGGTTAAAGGTGATACTTCCATAAAACCTGCAGACAAACATTTCGTTGGAAAAACAATTAATACACCATTAATGATTGATTATAACAGTATTCAGGAATGGTCTATTGAAACAGTTGCAAGAGATATTTTCCAAAACTTCTATGACGGACAGGGAGGAACTCTTGATGGTGTAAAAATAGAAGTAAAAGTTGTTGACGGCAAATACAGAATAAAAATTACGGGTGATTCAGAATATTCATATTCTTATATGAAAAATATTGCTGCAAGTACAAAAACAGGTGATGAAAAGCAAGCCGGAGGCTTTGGCGAAGGTGCTAAGATGGCAGCCAAAACATTACTTTCAAGAGGCTTTATTGACAGAATTTCATTTGCTTCAGGTGAATGGAAAATGGAATTTGCAAAAGAAGAAGGTGTTGAACGAAAAGATATGCATATGACACGTAAACTAACCGAAAATGCAAACAAACTTAATGGTAATTCCGTTGAATTTGAAACAGGTGATGAAGCATTTGTTAAAGCAATATTGAAAGCTAAAGATTATTTTAGACATTCGGACAACCCTGATTTTAAAGATTTTGATTTTGAAAATGATAAATTCGGATTTAAAGTACTTACTTCAGATGCAAATGGTAACTTATATTATGGTCAAAGATATGCAATGAAAGATAATGGTGAATTAGAAGGTACATTAAGAGGAATTCGTATCGTATTTAAAGAAGAGGTACCATCCGCGGATAAAGTAGCCTATGGTATAGCAAATGATTGTGACAGAAAAGGACTTACTTCCAATGAGTTAAGAATTATATCTGAAATTTTTGCAAATAGTATGACAGATGAAGAATTAGTTTCTTCAATTCAAAGACTTGAAAGATTTTGGATACAAGATTACGATTCATTTAGAGGTACTTTAAAAAGTAACGAAGGTCCTGGAACTGATTTCGTTTTTGGGCTTATTAATGCAGCAACGAGAAGAGGTATCAAGTTTGATACTAAAGATGTAAAAATTGCAATTAAGGATTATAAGGTTTCTGATAAAGAAATTTCAGAATTAAGAAGAGAAGGTTATCAATTTGCAGAATTAGAATTAAGTTATATCGGTTTTAAAACTGCTTCTGATATAATTGCAGAACGTAATAAAACAAAAGAAATAAAAATGACTGATATTGAGAAACAAAAATTAGCACTTTTGCAGGAATTATTACCTAAAGCAAAATTAAAACTTGTTGATAAAATCAAAAATGAGTCTTTTCATTACGATAGAGTTAAAAAAATCACTTCAGAGGGCTGTGTAGCAATAGAACGTTCTTTCTTTGAAAGTGCCGACTTTAATACACTTTATTCTGAGCTGCTTACGCAAATTTTGTATTCTCGAGATGGTGCAACATGGGGTTATAGTATGACTGATGCCTTAGGAACACAGCTAAAATTTTCAAGTAATCCGGAATACATGGCAAAATACAATGCTATTAAAAAAGCATACGAACAACTCAGACAATAATTCAAAAAGTTTTTCTGAAATTAAATGTTACTTTTTCTGCTTCCTTCTGTTACTTTACATAAATGTCCGATTTAGTCGGAAAGAAATTTCTGTTTTCTGCCGAAGGTTGGCTTGTGATTTAGGTTTTGTTGGCTTCCGACTTGCTGATATTTTGCGTTTCAAATTGGTCAAATTGGACTTTATTAGGATAAAAAAGATTTAATTTTCATAGATAAAGTACCGTAAAACCACTTGTTTGCTAGTAAAGTAGCAAAATCCCATATAGTCCGATTAGAAAAAGTTGGAAAAGGTGCAAAAAATTGCACCCTACAAACTATTCAGAACGAAATAGAATCATCAGAAAGTTTGTTAGATAAAATAAAGCATTTTATAAGAAAAATTATCTGTAAGTCTTGAAATTGAAATTACTTGTGGCTGTTTTTATGAAGATGGGCTGGCATGGGGTAGGCTGGGTAAGGGGTTTGAGAGATTTTTTTATTGCGTGAAAAAATCATTTTGTGTGTCCGATTATAGTGGTGGCAAAAACTTGGGTTTCGTTGTTCGTGCGAGCACGACAACTCACCTTCGTTTTTGCTAACTCCTCATAAAGAATTGAAATGGGTATTGCATACGCAGTTTGGGGTGCTGTTGGAATTGTGCTTGTGACATTAATTGGAATATTCTTTTTTCATGAAAATATTTCTTTCCTTAAAATATTATTTATAGTTCTTATTATAATTAGCACTATCGGTTTACGATTAATTAAATAGAATTCTTATCAGTTAATTTGATAAAAATTATCTTTCAATTTGGAAAGTTGGACATTTGAAATTGAAATATTTCCAACTTAAAATTTAACAAAATGAGAGCATTTCAATTTCGTGTCCGACAATTTCAATTTGAAGTGTCCAATTATATAGAAAAAATTGAATCATTAAAACAATTACTTTAAAATTTGTTTGTAAGATGCAATTTTTTGCACCTTATTTTACGGACAATAATATGACAATCAATGTTCCATAAGCGAACATTTCTGACACTGACCCTCAAACATTAGAAAGTGCCTTTAATCCCCACAACTTCGCAAAAATTAGACAGTTTTTTACCAAAAACTTCCCTCGTAATTGTCCTGATAAAGTGTAGTCTGATTATTTGTTTAAAGCAATCATGCTTGAATTTCTGTAGCTTTCTGTTGCGTCATAGGAAGCAACACCCATCGCTATAGCTTCAACCTGTTTTTCCAATGTTTCGGTATCTGTTAGTTTTTCACAATCAGATTTATTTGAAATAAAACCAAGTTCAATAAGTGCATTTTTTGTATCTAAATATGCTTTACCTAATACTTGTAATTTATCTCTTAGTATTGCTTTCCCGTTATTTCTTGAAGCAAAAGTATTATCTTTTTTCATTGAAGCTGCTATTGTATTTGCAAATTCTTTGTCCTCAGGATTTCTGTAACAAACTTCTTCTCCGTTAGCTTTTGCTGAACCTGCATTCGTATGTATACTTAAATAATAATCAGGGTTTATTGCTTTTTTTTCGTTTACTCTTTGCGCTCGGCCTTTAACCCCACCGCCTCTGTTTTTACCGATATGTACGGCATAACCGAGCTCTTCGAGCTTCGTTTTTAATATACCGGCAGCTTTTTCATTGATTTTTGATTCCGTGGTTGATTTGTCAAACGGGCAAACTGCACCGGGGTCTTTTTCTCCATGCCCTATATCAATCATTACAACTTTTTTATTAGCATCTGCTATATTGTTATTTTGCTGTGTTTTTGCAATTGCTGTCGGTAGTTCAAAATCACCTTCATTATTATATTCATAATGCGGTTTTGGTTTTGGCGCTGCAGGTTTTTTCTCGTTCTTGACGGGTTTGCCTTTTTGCAACCATAAACTGTCATTTACTTTAATTTTATTAGGGTTAATATTTTTATTGTTTTCTGTTAAATCTTTTATTTTTAAACCGTTTTCTTTTGCTATTTTATAAAGAGTATCACCTTTTTTTACTTTGTATTGAATTCCGTCTGCAGCATCAAAAATACCATTGTTGTTAGTATCAACAATGCTCATATTTGATTTCTTCAGCGTTTCTGAAATCTCTGATATTTTTTTGCCGGAATAATTACTTTTTAGTACAGGCAAAGTTAAATCTTTAGAATTAACCATGTATAAACTTTCCTCAATTTCTATATAATAATAAAAACTTTTTGTAAGAAAAAATTGCCTGTTAGCTTAATAATCTTGCTATTATTATAAATATAATATAAATTATAATTATGAAAAAGATTTTATGTTACGGTGATTCAAATACTTTTGGCTTGGTCGGCGGTAAACCTGAGCAACGTTATGCCAAAGATGAAAGATGGGCAGGATTTTTGCCCGAACTATTAATGACAAAGTTTGATGTTATTGAGGACGGACTTAATAACAGAAATGCCTTTATTCATAATCCGCAAGGCAAAAATTATTGTGCTTTGGAAGATTTGTCCGATGCTTTAAAGCGTCATGAAAATATTGATATAGTTATACTTGCAGTTGGAACGAACGATTTGCAATTTACTTATGATTTTGATGAAAATATTGTAAAAAACGGTTTAACTAATCTTGTTAATATAGTGAATGAATATAGCCAAAATACAAAAATTATAATAGTTCCTCCCGTTAAACTCGGTTCTGCTGTTGAAAACGGATATTTTAATTATCAGTTTAACGGTTTATCAATTAATCGTTCATCTGAAACTTTCCATATTTATAAAGAACTTGCTAAACAGTATAATTGTTATTATTTTGATTTTAATGAAATTGCAGAACCTGAAAAAGTAGACGGTTTGCATTATAGCTCAAAATCACACAGGTTAATTGCCGAAAAACTTGCTAAATTTATATTAGCAATAAAATAAGATATTATATTAAGTTCGTATTTCTGCAACCGTTTTTTTCTGTGTAGTTAGCAAATTCTTTTAAAATATCATTTATTTTAAAAAGACTCAATGCTCCCGGTTCATTGTATTTTTTTATCAGGTGGTTAAATTTAAAGGTATCAGTTGGTAATAAACGTGTTCTGAAACCGAATACATCATTTTGGTTTTTATAAGAGCGAAATAATTCTTCTGCCGTACCATCTGAAAATATGCGTAATTTTCTGCTTTCTTCTGCTGTTTTGTAAGATATTGATATGCCGTGTCCTTTTTTTGATACATATCCGTTTAGAATAATTGGTAATAATTTAATTTTTTTTACCGGTCCTTGCACTAACATATGATAAACTTTCTATATAATAACTTATTTCAATAATATTATTTAATACTATAAGTGTCAATATTTCAATCTTTGCGCTTTTTTAATTCTGATAAAGTTATATCTTATTGTTTGAACTTCGTAGGTATGCTTCAATGAATCCGTCAAGTTCGCCGTTCATAACTTTTTCAACATTACCTTCTTCGTAATTTGTTCGGTGGTCTTTGACCATTTTATACGGATGGAATACATAAGAGCGAATTTGCGAACCGAAATTAACATCAATGTTTTCGCCTTTTAAGCCCGCTAACTTTGCTTCATGTTCCGCCTGTTTTATTGCAAGAAGTTTTGAAGCCAGCATTTGCATTGCTAATTCTTTATTTTGAAGCTGAGAACGTTCTTGTTGACATTTAACAACAATTCCCGATGGTTTGTGGTAAATTCTTACCGCTGTTTCAACTTTATTTACATTTTGTCCGCCCGCACCTCCTGAACGCATTGTTTCAATTTCTATATCATCAGGTGATATATCTATTTGCTTTTCAATGTCAGGTACAAGAGGACTGACTTCAAGTGATGCAAAACTTGTCTGTCTTTTATTATTTGCATTAAAAGGGGATAATCTTACGAGTCTGTGGACTCCTTTTTCTGCTCTTGAATATCCGTAAGCATATTTACCTGTAAGTTTTATTGTTGCAGATTTTATTCCTGCTTCATCACCTTCTGACATATCCATTAAATCAACTTTCCAGTTTTTAAGTTGCGCCCAACGTGTGTACATTCTTAGTAGCATTTGAGCCCAGTCTTGTGCATCAGTTCCGCCTGCACCTGCAATAACAGTTAAAATAGCATCATTTTTATCATATTCACCGGACAACATATTTTCCAATTCCCATTTATCAAGTGTATGCGATAGATTATTAACGGTTGAAGTTAGTTCGTTTAAAAGTTCTTCGTCTTCTTCTGTTTCTAAAACTTCAACAAGCGTAAAAGCATCTTGTAATTGCTTATCTAAATCATTGATAAAATTGAGAATTTCTTTTTTCTCGTTTAATTCTTTTGATAAACTTGCGGAAAGTTCAATGTTTTCCCAAACATTTTGTTTCTGAAGTTCACCTTCAATATGTTTTATGTCTGAAATTATTGTATCTAAGTCAAAGATACTCCTTTGCTTTAAATATTCTTTGAGATATGCTTTCTAAATCTTTTTTTATTTCGTACATAAAAACCTCTTATAATATTATAGTAATATAAAAATTATAAATATAAACTATAAATTTAAAGAGGCTTTTATTATAAATATTATGAAAAAATTAACTCAACAGTTCTAATGCACTTTGTAGAATTTGTTTATTGGTTGAAATTAATTTGTTAGTCATTTCCATTTGCATTTTTGCCTGTTGATAATATGAAATATTTGCTTTAAAATCAACGTTTGATTGTTCAATCAAACCGCCTCTGATTTCAGCATTACCTATAACCGGTTTGCCTGAGTCAGAAGTTTCAACAAAGTGTCCGCTTTCTATTTCAAGAAGTCCTGCTGGGTTGTTAAAGTTATGTACGGCAACTTTGTAAAGAGGGGTTTTAACTTTTCCGCCATCTGATTTACCGTAAATTATTCCGTTGCCCTCAACTTCAAATTCGTCGTATTTACCTAAGTATTTACCGTTGGCAGGGTCAATCCAAAGTTTTATTTCGGTTGTAGGTAAAGTAGTTACATCCCCTTCTTCTTCCGGTGAATTTGCTAAAACTTTTCCTTCATCATTTAAAATGTAACCTTGAACTGCATGCCCTTTCTTACTTCTTAAAACGCCTGCATCATCATACTTAAATTCGCCTAATCTTGTATACATTGTTTGATTATCGTTTGTTTTTACAACAAAAAATCCTTTACCTTCCAAAAACATATTTTCAGGTGATGTACCGGGTAATGATTTTCCTTGGTCAACCTTTTGTCCGAATTGGTCTACATAACCTGCGCCTAAAAATGTGTTAAATCTGAATTGATTTTCTCTGTATCCGGGAGTGTAAATATTGGTTAAGTTTTGTGCTAACGCATCAATCCAGTTAGCAGTTGCACGTTGCGTGTTTAGAGCTGTAATAAATCCGTCATTCATCTTTATTCTTCTCCTTATTTTTATTCTGATTATCTTTTTGTTGATTAAAATTTCTGTAATTTAATTCATTATAGGGTATATTTTCTTCATCAAACTTTGCTTTTAACATAGGAAGTGCGCTCTTTAAAACCGCTTCCATAGCTTTGTCATTTGGTATAAAATCAGCAGACAACTTACCGTCTTTTGAAATCTTTATAATTACACTTGTATCATTTCCAAAATCAAGTCTTATGGGTTTTCCTGTTTTAAATGCATTATCAAGTGCTGCAAATAATGTTTTTGAAACTTCTATACTTTTATAAGAAATATCAAGATTTTCACCGTTAATCATCATATTAAATGTTTGATTTTGTGAATCGACAGAATTTATACTTACATCCTGCCTTTGAGTTAAGCCTTCAAAAAGCTTGATATCATTGATTTCTAAATCATTAAGATTTATTTGATATTTACTCATATCTTTATCGAAAAATTTATTTTCATCAAAATCTTTTATTCCCATATCAAAAAGTTTGTTACTAAGATTTTGAAAACTTTGGATGTATGCTATTGCAGGATTGTTATTTTGTTCAAGATTTTCTTCGTTTAATAATTCTTCCGATGTTTGATTTTCTTCAATATTATCTAAAACTGCTTCTTTAACATCTTCAGTTTTTGAAACATCAACATAAGAAGAAAAATCATAAGAGTGATTTCTGTATGAATAATTTCTGCTACTTCTTGTAACAGATGAGGAATTACTATTCTTTTGTATTTCATTAATATTCATTTTCTAATCCTTTTAAATATTCTTCCAATTCGGCTTCTTCCTGCTTTTCTCTTTGCATTCTGAAATGTTTTATTGACGCTGTTTCATTTAACTGTTTCATTTCAATTTCTTTTTGTTCTTTATCGTATTCTTCTTTTTTCTTTTCCTTATGCTTTTCTAAAACTTTTACGTTTTGTTCACATATTGTAAGTTTGTCTTGTTCTTCTTTTAACTTTTGTTCTGCTTCCTGTTTTTTAATTTCTAATTCTTCAAGTTGCTTGTATAAGTGTTTTATAAATTTATCGTACATTTCGTATTGCATTGGGTGTGCTTTTTTCATATCGGCTTGTACGCTT
>JAKSUS010000047.1 GCA_024408745.1 Candidatus Gastranaerophilales bacterium
AAATAGTTTATCATCTTGCTCGATTGTAATGATAGTTATTTTGGCCATACAATAATTCCATATTATTATTTGATAATACAATATAAAAGGGAAAATACAATAATTTTGGACTAGGTAAACTCGAAGCAGAGAATTTTGCAGAAATTTGCATCAAAAAATAGAGAATTATATCAAAATAAATTCTCTGTTTTAATTGCACAGCAAAAAAGCCCGACAAAACAGGCTTTTTATGTCTAAAAAATGGTCAAGGCTCTAAACCTTGGAATAAAATCTGGAGACGGAGAGAGTCGAACTCTCGTCCGGAACGGACAAAAACAAGTATCTACGAGTGTAGGTCTTTATTAATCTCATTTATGCAAGTTTAAATTTCGTAAACCTAAACATAAACAAAGCGTTTGGTGCGCCACGCCTGACTTCAGCAATAGTCTGTAGCTTAACTTATTGCTATCCGCTAAGAGCAACCGGCATAAGTGTCCCGATAAATCGGCCGGTAGGACTTACCGAGAGGTTGACCGCTATTAAGCAGCTACTGCATATGCAGAAGCGAAGTCAACTTTTCTGACATTGTTGCCATTTATAGTTTTGCTCGTTGATATCGGAGAACAGCGCTCCGACTCGCAACTTGGTTTCACCAATCGCCCCGTCAAATCCGAAACGTCCCCATATTAAATTTTAAAAGTGCATATTATCATTATTGCATACTTTTTTTATTCTTCAAGTGTATTGAAAATAATTATTAATTTATTGACTACATAGCAAATTTATGAGAATTTAAAAGTAGTTTGTAAGGAACAATAGAGGGGAAAAACAATGAGAACAATAACTTTAATTAAAGGTGACGGTATAGGTCCCGAAATTTCACAGGCAGTTGTAGATATTTTTAAAGCGCTTAACGCTCCTATTGAATGGGATATTCAGGAAGCAGGTGCCGATGTTTTAGAAAAAGAAGGTACTGTCCTTCCTCAAAAAGTTTTGGACTCAATAAAAAAGAATAAAGTTGCATTAAAGGCTCCTGTTACTACTCCAATCGGACACGGGTTTAAAAGCGTAAACGTAACATTAAGAAAAGAACTTGATTTATATGTTTCACTTCGTCCCGCTTACAATATTTCAGGAATTAAAACGAGATTTGATAATGTTGATTTAATTACCGTCAGAGAAAATACGGAAGATTTATATGCAGGTATTGAAAGAAAAGTCGATGATGACACTATGGAATCAATAAAATTGATTACAAGAAAAGCATCAACAAGAATTGCCGAATTTGCTTTTGAGTATGCTAAAAACAATAATCGCAAAATGGTTACTGCCGTTTCTAAAGCGAACATTTGTAAATTAACAGACGGGTTATTTTTGGAATGTGCGAGAAAAGTTGCCGAAAAATACCCCGATATTAAATATAGCGAAGTTTTGGTTGATAATTTATGCATGCAACTTGTTCAAAATCCGACAAAATATGATGTTTTGTTATTGCCTAATTTATACGGCGATATAGTTTCTGACTTGGCAGCAGGTTTGATAGGCGGTTTAGGAGTTGCTCAAGGCGCTAATATCGGTAAAGATTGTGCAGTTTTTGAAGCGGTTCACGGTAGTGCTCCCGATATTAAAGGGCAAAATAAAGCTAATCCGACTGCTTTGTTATTAAGTTCCGTTATGATGCTTGAATATATTAACGAAAACGAACTTGCCAATAAATTAAAATCAGCAATATTTAAAGTTTTGGAAGAAGGAAAAGTCCTAACACCTGATTTGGGCGGAACTGCAACCACAACGGAATATACTGCGGAAATCATTAAAAACATTTTGTAATTAGCATGTTTATTATAAAATATTTTGTGTAAAGGAAGTTTTATGACCGAAAAAAAGTTTGAAAGATGGTATGATAAAGACGAAGATTTGAGCCTTGTTATGAGAGCTTTGGAACTTGCCGATGAAGATGTTAAACTTTCTATCGCCGCTGATTTAATACAAATGGTTATGGCAAACAGAGAAGTTGAAGGTACAGATAACTTCATTGAAGAACTGAATGAGGAATATATTCCTGTAAGACGCAGATGGTATGATAAATTTGCAACATTGCTTTCTGCCGTAGAAATGCTTAAACATTTAGATCCTGCTGAAAGAGCGGTAACTTTAAAAGAAGCAATTAATTCTTTAATATATTTTCAGTCAAAAAAAGGTGAAGGTAGCGAAGATGACTGAAAATAACATAGCAGCTACACAAGACATACAACAACAAAAAGTTAACTATAAATTGCTGATAAGAAGGCTTTGCTTTTTAACTTTAGGTGCAGCAATTGTAGGTTTTGGGTTGGAAAATTTTTTAGTCCCAAATAATATCATTGATGGTGGTATTGTTGGTGTGTCTATTATGCTTAGTTATTTAACAGGATTGCCATTAGGGGTGTTTACATTTTGTTTAAACCTTCCGTTTTTAGCATTTGGTTTTACGGTTTTAGGTAAAAAGTTTGTATTTTTATCGCTATATTCAAGTGCCGTTTTATCAATATTTGTTTCAATTTTCCACTACACACCGAATATAACTTATAACCCGTATTTAGCATTTATTTTCGGTGGCGTTACGGTTGGTATAGGTTGTGGTTTGATTTTGAGAAACAACGGCTCTCTTGACGGAACGGAAATTGTAGCTTTGATTATCGGAAAAAAAGTTCCGTTTTCAACCGGTGAAATCATAATGTTTATGAACTTATTCATATTTGTTGCTTCTGCATTTGTATTCAATAAAGAAAAAGCAATGTTTTCAATACTTGCCTACTTTGTTATTTATAAATCAATCGACCTTGTATTAGAGGGTATTGACGAAGCCAAAACAGTTATGATTATAACCTCTCAACCTGATGACATTGCACAAAAAGTTTTAATATCATTAAAAAGAGGGGTAACTTTTTTAGACGGCAAAGGTGCTTACAGCGGTGAATATAAAAAAATTCTTTATTGTGTTATAACAAGATTAGAAATAGCCAAATTAAAAGAAATTGTACACGATATAGATCCGAAGGCTTTTATTGCAATTACAAATGCACATGAAGTTGAAGGCGGGCAAGTTAAAAAGAAAAAGATAGTTTAATAAGGAATATAAATTATGTCAGGACATTCAAAATGGGCAACAATTAAAAGAAAAAAAGCATCTATTGATGCTGCAAGAGGCGTGGAATTTGCAAAATTCTCAAGAGAAATTATGGTCGCAACAAAATTAGGCGGACCTGATTTGAACGGAAACTTCCGTTTAAGAACTGCAGTTGATAAAGCAAAAGCAGCAGGACTTCCGAAAGATAATATCAAAAGAGCAATTGAAAAAGCATCAGGTGCTGCAAACGGTGAAAACTTTGAAGAAATTACTTATGAAGGTTATGGCCCAAGTGGTGTTGCAATTATTGTTGAAGCTCTAACAGATAACAGAAACAGAACAGCAGGTGATATAAGAAGTTACTTCTCAAAAAATAACGGTAACTTAGGTGAAAGCGGTTGTGTCGGCTTTATGTTTAAAAAAGAAGGTATAATAACAATAAACAAAGACGGTATTAATCAAGACGAATTATTTGAAAAGGCATTAGACGCAGGTGCTGCTGATTTTGTTGAAGAAGATGAAGAATATAAAATTACAACAGAACCAAATGATTTGCAGGCAGTATCTGAAGCTTTGCAAAGTGCAGGTTATGAGTTGGCTTCTTATGAAGTTACAATGACTCCGCAAAACTCAATAGAAATTACTGACCTGCAAGATGCAAAATATCTTTTGAGATTGATGGACAGTTTGGAAAGTCATGATGACGTTCAAAATGTTTATTCAAACTTTGATATGGATAGCGACTTGTACGAAAAAGCATCGGAATGGATAAGTTAGCATTCATAGTTCCAACGGGAATCGGTGCATCAATCGGCGGTTATGCAGGTGATGCAGGAGCATACGCACGCAAACTTTCCGAAAAATATACTTTAATAGTAAATCCCAATGTCGTTAACGCTGCTTGCTTCTCGGCAATTAACGATAATATGCTTTATGTTGAAGGTTATGCTCTGGATTTGTTTTTCAAAGAGCAAATCACATTAAGACCTTCTAAAAAAAATAAAATCGGTGTGATTTTTGATAAAGCAATACCTGAAAGCATTTTAAACATTCATATTAATACTTTAAATGCTATGAAAATGGTTTACGGTATTGAAACAATTTATGAAATAACCGATGAACCTGTCGGAGTAGAGTTTAAACAAAATTTATCAGGGATTTCAACAGGAAATATAAACATGCCTGAAACACTTTATAAATCCGCACAAAAACTCATTGATAACGGTTGCAATGCTCTTGCGCCTGTTTGCTTATTTGAAGATTGTGATGATGATGAAGATTATGCAAATGCAAAAGGGGTAGATATTGTAGGAGGAGTTGAGGCTGTAATTTCGCATCTTTTAACAAAGAAATTTTTACTTCCGACAGCTCACGCACCTGCTTTTAAAAATGTTGAAATTTCATCAGAAATCATTTCGCCAAAAGCTGCTGCAGAATATATTACACCGACATTTTTGCCTTGCATAATTTTAGGATTATATAATGCACCGACGCTTATTCCTTTTGAAGAAAAAGAAGAAAACGATATTTGTGCAAGAGATTTGAATGGAGTTTTAATGCCTTATAATTCATTAGGTTCAACTCCTGTCTTCAAAAGTTTAGAGTTAAATATTCCTGTTTTTGCAATTAAAGAAAACCAAACAGTTTTAAATGTAACAAAAGAAAAATTAAAAACAGATAAAATTACTGAAATTGATACTTTTGAAGATTTTGCTTTATAAAGGGGAATAAAAATAAAGCAATTTTTCTAAGAAAAAAGACTTTATTTCTATATAAGGGTAATTAAAAGGAATAAGGCATGGTAGAAAAAGTATCAAATGTTCTTTTGTTAAAAGAAACTAACACATTAGCAAAAGCAGAAAACAAACAAAATGCAAAAACTGAAGAAAACTTATCTGAAATTCTTTCAGGGCAAACAAAAACTGAAAAACAGAAAAAAGAAGATAAAAGTTTTTTTGAAAACCACAAAACTCTTACTATGTTTGGGGGCTTATGGTTAGCATCAACTTTTGCTGCTATTGTTTTCTTAATCGGAAGAAATCCTGCAACGGCGGCAAAATTTTTAAAAGGCACATCAAAAATGCCAAAAGGAAGTGTCTTTGCTAAAGGTCAAAAAATTGCTGATGAAATATTTGCAGATGCTAAACTTAAACCGACTATTGATAAAGCGATGAAACTATTTAAAAAACCCGAATATCCGACAATGATGAGTGAAAAAATTGTAAAATTAGAAAACTATCTGCAAAAGAACCCTGCTGAAAACGAAGAAATCTTGAAAACAGTTCAGAGTTTAAAAGTGAAACTTGCAAAACATTTGGATAAACTTCGCAAAAATGCAATAGCAGGTGGTGAGCGAAATTATAAAGCGAGTGAAGAATTTACAGAAAGTGTAAAAGCCGAACTTACTAAAATATCTGAACATTTAAGAAAACAAAAAAATTATTGGAATTTACCTGATTGTGATTTATTCTACGATGATTTTTATCCTTCATTCTGCCAATATGGATTTAATTTGAATGAATATATAGGAAGATGTCCCGAAGAATTATTAAACAGCAGACTTTTGTATCACGGAACAACTAAAGCAAAAGGTATTTATAAAAATGGCTTTAGTCCTTTTGGAAGCAGACAAATAACCGCAACAAAAGCAAACGGAAGAGAACTTGGTGCGGGAGCATATTTTACCCCGGATATTGAAGTTTCACGCATGTTTACAGGCGGATATGGCAGCATTATTCCTGTTCAATTATCTAAAGATGCTAAAATTGCACTTGTTACGGAAGATATGCATAGCAGTATTACAAACGTTGCAGCAGAATTGTTGGCAGAAAAATACGGACTGCATAATATAAAATCAGCACTTAAAGAAAGTGAAATAAGTATTGCACGCGAATGTATAACAAGAAGGCTTTTCTTAGAAGCAGGATATGACGGTGCTTATATGCCAAAAGCAATGCGAAGCGGTCTTTTCACAGGTTTGTTTAATCCTGATGTAAATAAAATATTTGGTAAAAATCAATCTCAGGTTGTTATCTTTAACCCCGAACACACACAGATTTTAAGTCGTGGCATTATACAAAGAATTAAAGATATAAAAGATAATTATTCAGCACTAATAAAGCAAGTGAAAAATGGATTACAAGGTAAAGGTGGTTCTTTATTCTGCTAAAATTTAATTCTCAACCATTATTATATTTTTATCATATAATGATAGTTGAGGAGATGAAAATTTATGCACGAATGTCACGAAAATCATTGTCATTGTCACCATTACAGACATATCAGAAATGAAAAGAAAACTTTAATAGTAATTTTTATAACATTAATAACTATGATAGTTGAAATATCATTTGGTTATATAACCAATTCAATGGCACTTTTAGCAGACGGTTGGCATATGGCTGCTCATGTTATTGTTTTGGGTATGTCTTATGTTGCATATCAATTTATTAAAAAAATCAGTCATAAACAAAATGCAAAACCTGTTTCAGAGAAAATATCAGCATTAGCAGGTTTTACAAGTTCAATATTTTTATTGATAAGCGCAATTTGGTTAATTGTTGAATCAGTTGAAAGATTTTTTACTCCGCTTGATATTTCATTTAACGAAGCAATACTTGTTGTTTCTATAAGTTTGGTTGTTAATTTTATTTGCGTGCTCATTATGGAATATAAAAACAAACGCAATAAGGATTATAACTTTAAAGCAGTTTATTTACACATTCTTTCAGATGTTTTAACTTCATTATTTGCTATTATTGCTTTATTTATAGGCAAATATTTCGGATTATATGTATTAGACCCGATTATGGGAATTGTAGCAGCACTTGTTATTTTAAAGTTGAGTTTAACTTTAATCAAAACAACATCAAAAGTGTTACTTGATATAGAGCAATTAAAGAATTAGCTTCCTGTAATGTCTGCTTTTGCATATTCTTCGGGATATTGTTCTTCGTAAATAACAAGAGCATTACTTAACGGAATACCACCTTTAACGGAAGGTCTGTTTACGGTGAAACCGTTAAAGTACATAACACTTGAACCGCCTCCGTCTAAGTTCATTGCATTATAGCATCCTATACTTTTCATAAAATATGCAAGTTCGGTTAATGTCATTCCGACAGAAGTTTCTTCACGACCGTCAACGGTAACCATTATGAATTTTCCATCTGATGTATATCCTATTGCAGTTCGTGGGTTTCTTCCTCCGACTGATTTTAATTTTTCCTCAGTAATATCAACATAAACCTTATTTTCTTTTACAAGATAAGGTCCGCCGCTGATTATATGTTCAACATCTGCCCAATTCTTGTCTCCTGCTTTGATTTCAAGCCTCAAATTCTTTTCATAAACAAAAGGTTCAAGTTTTACTTTCGGCCCGACTATTACATAACCATTTTCAGGAATCGGGAGAGCGTGCTCGCCAAAATTTATAACTTTACCATTTTCAATAGCGATTTCTGCTCCATATTTTGGTGGTGGCGGAGCGACTTTGCCCCATTTTTTATTGTAAGTAATTACATAAGTTGATAACATTCTCGGCTGATTGATATTATCAAGTTTTAATTCATTATGTTTTGCAATTAATTTACCGTTAAAACTTAATCTCGCCATTAAAAATTCATTTCCTTTTATTCCCAGAGCCACTCTGTTGTATACAGGTCCTGTAAGCATTTGTCCGTCAACCATCATTGTTCCTAAAGGAACACCTGTTTGCGGTTTGAAGTATGAACCGTTAATTGCTGCTATTGCATTACCTTTTTGTGCCATTGATTTTATGGATGAACGTCTGTTTAAAACATCAGCTGCCATAACAGGTTTGACCGAAATCTTTTCGTTTATTTTTGGATTAACTTCAACAACGTTTATTCTTATCGGCCTGCCGTTAATGTATTTTGTCATTCTTATATGCTTAATTCCGTCTTTTAATGTTAATATGGTACTCTTTGGATAGCGGTTAATAACATCTCTACGCCAGTTTTCTTTTTCGGCAGTTCTGTCAAAAAAAAGCTCTGCCATTGTATTGGCAGAGCCGTTGTGCGTATTCGTATTGGTTATATTCATAGCTATTT
>JAKSUS010000048.1 GCA_024408745.1 Candidatus Gastranaerophilales bacterium
ATTGAACCGACTTTTGAAACAACAGGAAGAATAGAAGCAAAAGATTCTATCTCTGTTATTGCAAGAGTTGATGGTTGGTTGGAAGAAAGATATTTTGAAGAAGGAGATATTGTAAAAAAAGGTCAAAAACTATATCAAATTCAGCCTGATGAATATAAGTTAGCAATGCAGGATGCTGCAGCAAGAGTAAATGAAAATGCAGCTGTTTATCAAAATGCACTAACTGATTATAAAAGAGCTGCAATATTAATAAAAGATGAGATGGTAAGTCGTGAATATTATGATAATGCAGTTGCAAGCAGAAACAGTAAAAAGGCTTCACTTGATGCGGCAAGAGCACAACTTGCAAAAGCACGATTAAATTTAAGTTACACAACCGTTACTGCTCCAATGGACGGAAGAATCGGTAAAACTTTTGTTTCTCCCGGCAATTATGTAACCGCAAGTACAGGGAAAATGGCTGAAATTCATAAAACAAGTCCGATACAGGTTAAGTTTGCAGTAAAAAGTGCTAATTACATTTATTTAAAGAAATATTCTCAAAGTAAAAAAATTGTTGATAAACTTAATGTTGAAGTTCGTTTAAAATTATCAGACGGTTCAATTTATGACAAAGTCGGTAAAATTGAATTTATGAATAACCAAATTGATAAAGAAACAGGTACGGTAAGTTTCAGAGCAATTTTTGATAACCCTGATGAAATACTTGTTCCCGGAGATTTTGTAAACGTTATTTTAACTGTTAAACACCCTGTTGATGTAATGATAATTCCTCAAGATGCTTCAAAAACAGACTTGGGAACAGGTTATTATGTGTGGGTTGTAAAAGACGGAAAATCCGTTAAGAAAAATATTATTGTAAACGATAATATTGATAACAACTGGATTGTCGAGAAAGGTTTAGACTTCAATGATGATGTTGTTATTAAAGGACTTCAAAGTATTAACCATGAAGGACAGCCATTAAAAATTCAGAGAAACGAAAATGCCATGCAAAAAACAGAAAAATCACCTTGGTATAAAAAAATTATCAAAAAAGTTATGGGGAAATAGATTATGAAAATTAAAAAAGAAGATTTATATTTTTTCATACAAAAACCTCGTTTTGCGGTTGTAATTTCAATTTTAATAACGATTGTAGGACTTTTATCATTATTTGGCTTGCAACAAGAAAAATATCCGAACATCACACCGCCTCAGGTTTCGATTAGTGCTACTTACCCCGGTGCAAGTGCATCGGTTATTGAATCATCGATTGCTTCCCTTTTAGAGTCGCAACTAAACGGTGTACGAAAAATGATTTATATGGAATCAACAAGCTATGACGGTTCATATAACCTGAATATATTTTTTCAGACAGGCACTGATAATGATATTAATCTTATGAATGTTCAAAACAAACTTCAGCAGGTTCAATCAATGTTACCGCAGGAAGTTATTCAACAGGGGATTACCGCAGACAATCAGGTAAGCGGTATAGGTGCTATTATTTTGAATTTATCAAGTGAAAACGGGGCGTGGAATCAACTCGCATTAACAAACTATGCAAATATTTACATTAAAGATGCACTCAAAAGAGTTAAAGATGTAGGTGCTGTAAATGTTTACGGAACTGATGATTACAGTATAAGAATTTGGTTGAATCCGAACAAAATGACTCAATTAAAAGTATCTTCTTCTGTTATTCAAAATGCCGTTCGTGCGCAAAACGCTCAAATTTCATTAGGCGCTTTAGGGGACAGACCAACGGCAACACCTCAAAGTTTAAAATTATCTTTGATGACAGAAGGCAGATTAAAAACAGCAGAAGAATTTGGTAATATAATTGTTCGTTCAAATTCAGACGGTTCTAAAATAAGATTAAAAGACGTTTCAAGAGTTGAATTAGGCTCAAAAACTTACAATAAAATAGGGCTGGTTGATGCGAAACCCGGTGCGTTAATACAAGTTATTCCTGCTCCGGGCGCAAATACCGTAGAAATTGTAGAAAACGTTCACAAAACAGTTAAAAAACTTTCCGAAACACTTCCTGATACATTAAAAATTGATACAATGATGGATAGTGCTGTATTTATTGAAGAATCAATGCACGAAGTTGAATTTACGATTTTATTAACATCACTTTTGGTTATTATAATTATATTTGTATTTTTAGGCGATATAAAGGCAACATTAATCCCTTGTATCACAATTCCCGTATCTTTAATAGGAACATTTGCAATATTAAAAGCCTTAGGAATGTCCTTAAACCTTTTAACTTTATTTGCTCTTGTTCTTGCGGTTGCTGTTGTCGTTGATGATGCAATTGTTGTAATTGAAAATGTAAAAAGACACTTAGAGGAAGGAAAAGACATAATCACTTCCACACAATTAACTATGGAAGAAGTCGGAAATTCACTTGTAGCAATGGCAGCAGTTTTGATGGCAGTATTTGTTCCGATGTGTTTTATGTCCGGTTTATCAGGTACGATGTATAAACAATTTGCTGTTTGTATTGCAGGTTCTATCGCTATTTCAGCAGTTTGCGCATTATCTTTATCGCCTGCAATGTGTGCATTTTTATTAAAACCTCAAAAAATTAAAAAGGAATTACCAAAAGTAATAAAATTTTTAAAAGTTTATGCTGATAAATATTTGAATTTATTTAATGTATATTTTGATAAATTAACACAATATTATTTAGATTTAGTTAAAAAATTTGTAACAAACAAAAAATTAACAATAACAACTTATGTAATATTTATCGGAATTATGTTGATAGCTTTCAAAGTTATTCCGACAGGTTTTATTCCGGA
The DNA here is from genome assembly GCA_024408745.1 of Candidatus Gastranaerophilales bacterium. GTDB lineage: Bacteria > Cyanobacteriota > Vampirovibrionia > Gastranaerophilales > JAILCC01 > JAILCC01. The sequence continues at coordinate 2,796 of JAKSUS010000048.1, forward strand.
TGAAGATCAAGGAATGTTATTAACGCAGGTAACTCTGCCTGACGGTGCTACAATAGACAGAACGGAAGCAGTTATTGTTAAATTTACAAAGGCTATTGAAAACATTGAAGGTGTTGATAAAGAAAGAGTTATCGCATTCGGCGGTTTTGCTCCGGCTAACCAGGCAATTATGGTAATCAATTTAACCCCTTGGAGTGAAAGAAAAATCAATCCGATAAATTGGATATACCGACTTGCAACAGGAAAACCGACAAATCTTTCGCATAATGCAATTTTGGCAAAAATCAATGCGGAAGCCGCAAAAATAAACGAAGCATCAATTCAGTCATCTTCGCCACCTGCTATTGATGGGTTAGGTATGTCGAGTGGTTTTGAATATCAACTTTTATCAAAAGGTGAGGGAACCGTTCAGGATTTGGCACAATTAGCACAGGACGTTATCAATAAAGCACAACAAGATTCTGTTATAAGTTACGGTTATACACAATTTCAGGCAAACGTTCCGCAATATCAAGTTAAACTTGATTATGAAAAAGCATTGGCACAGGATGTTGATATAAATGAATTGCATAATACTTTATCTTCAACATTAGCACCTTCTTATATAAATGATTTTAATAAATTAGGTCGTATCTTTAGAGTGTTTATGCAGGCTGACGGAAATTTTAGAAGTAAAATTGAAGATTTAGAACATATTTATGTTATAAATACAAACGGAAATCCTGTACCTTTAATGACAGTACTTTCCGCTAAACAAATAACGGGGGCTGTTTCAATTAGCCGATTTAACCAATTCAGGTCTGCCAAGATTTTTGGGTTGCCTGCTCCGGGTAAATCATCAGGTGAAACAATGAATGCAATGGCAAAATTATCAAAAGAATTTTTGCCTGAGGGTTATACATTTGAATGGTCGGGAACTTCCTTACAAGAACTTGAATCATCAGGACAAACAGGTATAGTAGTAGGATTTGCACTATTATTTGTTTACTTATTCTTAGTTGCCCTATATGAAAGCTATATGATTCCCGTTGCGGTTCTTTTGATTTCACCGGTTGCAGTTGTCGGAGCATTGATTTTCCAACTTATGATGGGGCAATCATTAGACTTGTATTCGCAAGTCGGACTGATTACGTTAATAGGTTTAGCGGCAAAACAGTCTATTTTGATTGTAGAATTTGCAAAAGAAGAACGTGAAAAGAATGGATTATCAATTGTGGATGCTGCGGTAAAAGCCGCATCTTTGAGATTTAGAGCAATTATGATGACGGAAGCGGCATTCATTTTAGGTGTCTTGCCATTGTTATTTGCAACAGGAGCAGGTGCAAATAGCAGAATTTCAGTCGGTTCTACTGTTATTGGCGGTATGATTGTTGCAGCAACAATAGGTACTGTTTTAACTCCTGCTTTTTATGTAATTGTTCAGGAATATGTTGATAAAGTATTTAACAATAAAAAAGGAGTAAATGATGAAAACTAAAACCATACTTTCATTATTATTTATATCAGGATTACTTCTAACAAGTGAAGCATTTGCAATAAATGATAATCCGAAAAACAAGACCGAGAATGCAATTTTTATGGAAGATGTAGAAAATACAGAATACAATAACGATATACATTCTGATTTTTCTTTAGAAGATTGCATAAGAATTGCACTGAAAAACAACTTGAGTATTCAGGCTTCATACTTAAATGATGCCGCTTATAAAGAAAAAATAGGCAAAGAATGGTCAAGATATTTTCCGGAATTAAGTGCAGGAGTTGATTGGGGAAGAAACCGAGATTATGAAATCGGTACTTATAATTCAGCACTTCTTCCTTCTGTTTCAGCAAATATGACAGTTTTTGACTTTGGTAAAATCAAAGCAAGTGCAGATAGTGCAAAGCATACTTATTTATCAAAAGAATTTGAAACAAAAGAACATATCAATATGATTATTTGCAATACAAAAAAAGCATATTTTAATCTTTTGTTTGCAAAAGCACAATATGATGTTTATCAGGATACCGTAAAAGACTTTGAACTTCAAAAGCAACAGGCATTCAGTTTATATTCTGCAGGTAAAAAGGCAAAAGTTGATGTTGCTATTGCTGATTACAACTTATGTAAAGCAAAATTAAATTTTGAACAGGCAAAAAAGACTTTAAAAGTTGCTAAATATGAGTTATCAAGGATTATGGGCTTCCCAAAATATAATAATTATGAATTAACAAGTGAATTAGGTCAGGATAGTTACGATTTAAGTATTGATGACGCAATGGAAAAGGCTTATAATATCCGCCCCGAATTACTTGCAATTCAAAAGTTATCAGAAGCTGCCAAAATGGATTTAAGAGCAAGACGTCGTGATTTCACTCCTGATATAAAAATCAGAGCGTCTATAGGAAATGACGTCGGAACATTTCGTTACACATCTACTGGCATCGGTGCCAATTTGAGTTATTCAAACTTTAACATTCTACGCACTAAATTTGCAATAAGCGAAGCAAATTTTATGTATAAAAAACGCTTAATGGATTTGGAAGATGAAAAACACACTTTGTATTTAAGTGTAAGCAGAGCTTATGAAAGCTTTGCAACTGCATATAACTCAATCGATATTGCAAAAAGTGCTTTAGAACAGGCAAAAGAGCAGTATAGGCAAACAAAAGGCAGATACAAAGCAGGAATTGCGGATATTATTGAATTAAAAGACGGTGAAAATGCCTTCTTAAATGCACGTTTAGATTATTATAATTCTTTATTAAATTATAATATAGCAATAGCTGAATTTGAAAAAGAAGTAGGCGCACCTATTGAAAACTACTCAAGCAAGAAAACTGAAAGTAAAAAATTATAATTATTAACCGATATTTTCGACTTGTTTGTTGTCGCTTTCAATGCTGTCTTTAAGCATTTTTCTTACAATATCACCCTGAGTATCAAGCATTTTAGCAACAGTTTCAATATTACGAACCTTGTTGGTCATAATAGTATCGGCATTTGCCAAAATTCTTCCCGTAATGTTTTGATAACCTGCAAGAACAGCACTACCATACCCCTGCATTAAATTACCTGCAAGAGTAGCACCTAACCCAAAGCTTCCCATATATGGGCTCAAAGCAGTTGCGATACCACCAACACCTGAAATAAACCCTGCCAACGGAAGAACAAAGTTTGTACCTGTTCCGCCAAAACCTGTATACATACCTGCTGCAGCAGATGCAGTAGCGGGTAACCAATCAACCATTGATGCAGCGGCACCTGTTTCAACTCCGTCAATAATTGAAGTAGCAAAACCTGTTTCTGTACCATTAGCATCAACCATATCTGTAATTGATGCAGCCATTCCGGTTAATTGCCCTAAATCAGCGGCATAACCAGTTGAGAAGCCACCATAAGTTGATAAATTTGACATACCAAATGCAGATGTCCCGCCTGAATAAACAGCGTTACCACCACTTATCGGCGTGGAATAAGAAGTACCCGGAATATTTACGGAGTAGCCGTATAATGGTGCGTATGCACTTGGAGTAATTAATCTTGCTGCATTAATCAACCAACGTGATACACCTTCAAAACCACTACCGGAATAAGTTGAACCGTTTACCGAAATATCACGAATTTGGTCATATAATCTAAACAATTCTGCTTTTGCATCAGAACTTGCCGAACCGAATTTGTTTGCAATAACTAAATAACTGTCATTTTTGTATGCCATAAACGATTACCTCTTAAATTATGATTGGAATGTCTTGAATACATTTTCAATATTTTTATCAATAACTTTCTTAACACTTTCAAGTTCTGTTGTAATTGTTTCTTGTTCAGTATCAAGTTGTCTTAATTGCAATTCCAGAACCTGGTCACGTTGGTGAATATCTTCTGATTTCTGATTAATTCTATCTAATTCTTGTTGATATTCCTGATTTGCAGCGTTATATTGACCACTTGCGTAATCATAAGTTTGCGTCAAATCGCGTCCGCATTCGGTATAGTATGTATATAAATCCCTGTCTCTTTTATACTGTTCATTATTTTCACCACCTGTATAATCAGCAGGATTAGGACCGCCTGTTTTATCCCATTTTTCAAGACTTTGTTTCATAGTGTACATAGTGGGCATTGTAGGTGCTTTTAATTCTAACATTTGATTAAACAAACCTGCTTCTTCGTTTGCCAAATTAGTTCTTGCCTGGTTAATTTGTTGACCTTCAAACTCTACGTTTGTTTGTCTTGCAGTTAAATATAAATACCTTGCCTGACTTGCTGCTATACCCATAATATGTTCTCCTAAAGCTTTACCTTGTAATTCAATTTAATGATAATTTTTGGCATGTCAATTTTTTGATACAATATGCCTATTTATATTTTAATATTTTTTTTTGCCGATATAAAGTTTTTGAGAAAAAATCAACCATTTGGCGGATATAACTATTTACTATTATCTTTGCAGATTGTTTACATCACATAATATTAATTCTCTAAACTTTACAAAATTTGAATATATAGTTTTTTTTTGATAATATTAATATTGAAAGAGGATTTGGAATAATGAGGAAAAAACAAACTTATATAGTTTTAGATGTTGAAACAACAGGGTTAGATGTCTATAAAGAAAGAATGATTGAATTTGCTGCGGTAAAATTGGTCGGTGATAAAATTACGGACAGATTTGAAACACTTATTAACCCTGAACAACCTATACGATACTCCAGTTACTTAATTCATAATATTTCACAGGAAATGGTTGAAGATGCGCCTAAATTACCTGAGATTATGCCTAAAATCCTTGATTTCATTGGGGATAATCCTATTGTTGCGCATAATGTTATTTTTGATTACAGTTTTATAAATCACGCATCAAAAATGGTCTACGGAAAAGAAATTGAAAACAGGACAATTGACTCACAAGCATTGTTTAAAGAAGTTTTTCCTGATGAAATTTCTCATGGATTAGAAGCACTTATGAACAGAATGGGGGTTGAATATTCAACACGCCACAGAGCAATGGCTGATGCCGAAGGACTTGCAAAGTCATTCCCAAAATTATTAAAACTATATGAACAAAGATTTAACTGGCAACTTTCTCAAATAGATAAAGTTCCTTATTTATTTGAAAGATATTTAAGAATACAAAGTGCTATACAGGTAATGCAGGCTGAACTTTTAGATATAAAATCGGTATTTAAAGTTTATTTTGAAAACGGCGGCGAAGACGTGGTTTCTTCAACAGGTGAAACCCTTGTTTATACTTCAAAATCAGGTTATACTTATGACTTCGATAAAATACGTCCCTGCATTGATGATATAGCAGGTATAAG
>JAKSUS010000049.1 GCA_024408745.1 Candidatus Gastranaerophilales bacterium
GGGTGCAAAACTTTTGCTCCTACTCTTGCTAATTCACGCATTTCAGAGTATAAAACTTTTTCTAATCTTGTTGCGGATGAGACAATTCGAGGGTCTGCCGTATAAACACCGTCAACATCAGTATAAATATCGCAATAATCTGCTTTTAAAGCAGCAGCAATTGCAACAGCAGAAGTATCAGAACCGCCTCTGCCTAAAGTTGTTATTTCACCGTCAGATGTAACACCTTGGAAACCTGCAACAACAACAATATTACCCTCATCAAGTTTTTGTTTTAATTTATCAGTTTTTACATCAAGTATTCTTGCTTTTGTGTGAACATTTTCTGTTATAATGCCAATTTGAAGCGCATTCATACTTACTGCTTTATGCCCCTCCTCAAGTAAAGCCATTGCAAGCATTGCAATAGAAACCTGTTCACCGGTAGTTAATAACATATCAAGTTCACGTTTATTAGGATTTTTAGAAATTTGATTAGCTAATTCTATTAAATGGTTAGTAGTTTTTCCCATAGCCGAAACAACTACAACAACCTGATTACCTGCTTTTTTCTCTTTTATTACGGCTCTTGCTACATTTCTTATTCTATCTGCATCTGCTACTGATGAACCGCCAAACTTTTGAACTACAATACCCATTTTTTCTACCTTCATTACTCTTTGAATATGATTATAATATAACTAACTTAGCAATTTAGCAAGAGGGTATGTGATATTTACATATTCTTCAAAAATTCGGGTAAATCTGTTGCTTCATTCGTTCCTATAATAATATTAAAATCAGGTAACTCTTCTTCTATCTCTTCTTTTAAATCACTAACTAACCCCGGAATTATTATATTTTTGTGATTAACCTTTTCTGCAATATTAGAATTTTTAACTGCCTTTGCAATAATTTCGCCCGTAAATTTCGAAGCTGACCATGCCGTTAAAACGCTCATTCCGTCTGAATCGGTAATAATTAAATAAATACCTTCAGATAAACTTTCTAATTCATTTGCAACTGCAAAATATGTAAGCGCAAAGTTTGTTGTAACTACTACTTTTGATGAAGGAGTTACATCACCTATTTCATAAAGTTTAGGTTCGACCTGCAAAGGTTTTTGAGGATCAGTGTATAAATTCATCCTCAATGTTATCAATGCCGTTAATAATGCCTGGTTAAAACCGTTTATTGAAATAATATTTGCATATTTACAAACTAATGAAGATAACTTTATCGTATCTTGAGCAATATTATTTGTTAAATCATAAGATACCATAACAGGAAAACCTAACGGTTCAAATTTCTTTTCTATCGCACTTCTTCTAAGCATTGTCAAAGGTTCAATTATATTTGAATTAACCTTCATCAATAAATTTAAAACCATATTTTTTATATTTGATTTTAATAAAATTTCTGTTTTCTCTGTTAATTGCTCTATATTTTCACCATCAACAATAACAGAAAAATCTTTACCTATACTAATTAAATCATCAATATTTTGAGATTTTAAATAAATTAAAGGGTTAAGATTATTTATTTTATCTTTTATCTTTTCAAAAACTTTTATGTCATTAATTGTTATTATTAAAGGAAAATCTGAATTTAAAACCATATTAATCTGTTTTTCAAAATCATCATTATCAATAATAAAATTAATTGCATTGATTTTGTAATTCTCACCAACTCTTTCAATTTGAAAAGTCTTAATTTCTTCTAATTTTTTTGAAAAATCATTATCGGAAGAATGTAATTCTATTGCAAAACAACAAGGATTAACAAAAGTTTTATCATGCCTGAACATTACATTTTCATCACCGACAACAACTTTATTATTAACACCGATTTCTAACTTTATCTGAGGTTTTCTGTTCTCATTTAAAATTGTGTTTTTTAATTCTTCATCAATAAAAGGACAAGAATTAATATCAACTTGACCTTTTGCAAGTTTCATAGCGTAAGCCATGCATGTAGCGCAACCGCATTTTTTGCAGTTTGCATTTTGTTCTTTTTTTCCCGCAGGAAGAAATTTAAAAATTTGAATACCCGTTAAAGCCATTTTTATTCTTCCTCCATAAAAGATTTTAATTCTTTTATAACATCAGGATGCCAAATAACTAAAATATTAGCACCGGCAAGCATAATTGCCGTTGCGGTTGAACTTTCCCAAGCTAATGCACGTTCATCAAATACCCCATAATTTTCATCAAAATCAGCAACTCTTGCTTCTTTTGCCTTCCATTCTTCTTCACCGACAAAAGCAATTATCGGCATATTTAGCATTTCATCACCATCTAAACCTGCAAGTTTAACTCTTTCCATAATACTGTAACCATAATCCAAGCCATACCCTAATGCTGCCATATTTGTATCAATTAAAATTTTGTCCGGACTTACATTTTCTTCCGTTAAAAGAATATTTAATTCCTTTGCTAAATTTATGTCAATAGGGGTTCTTGCAATTATGTAGTGTCCTTTTTTGCTTACTATTTTTGTTATTGATTTATATGTTTCTTCTTCGGCAATCCCGATAATACAAGGTTTTGACGGAATTTCGGCAAGCCTTGGCAACAATAAACCGTCTAAATCTTTTTTGTTTGAACCTGTTATTAAAAGCGGTTTATTAGCAATTTTACAAATATCTTTCAATGTTTCAACTGCTTTATCAATTTCTTTTTCCTCGGTAATATTGAATTTTAAACCGATAATATCGCAAGGAAGTTCTTGTGCTGCTTTAAACCATTCAAGCATATTATTAATTATTTCACCCCAATAATTTTTTAAAACGGGTGAATAGTTTTTAGGAATATTAAATAAAATTTCTAAAGCAAGAAGTGATTTTGTGATGCCGTTTTCAGATTTTAAAAACGCCAAAGAATTTGAACTTTGATAATTAATACTATCAAAATTAATTCCTCTTATTTCTGATTTAAAACTTTTAACAGGTATCTCGTATGACATAAAATTCCTTTAATAATTATTTTCTCAATTTTGATAACAATGAAAGCAACATCAAAGCAGCACTTACAAATAAAATTGCTACCAAATATAATGACAGAGCACCAGCAATATAAGTTGCTATCAAACCAAATGCAATCGTTGCCAAAACTAAAGTTAAAACTGTTTTGTTATGTGACAAACCTGCCTGTAATAATTTGTGATGTAAGTGTTCCGCATCCGCGCTAAACGGACTTTTTCCTTTTAACAAACGTCTGAAGGTTGCAAAACATATATCAAAAATAGGTACAACCAAAATAAATACCGGTAAAAATATCGTAACGGCAACGGATTTCATCACTCCAACAACGGATAAAGTTGCAAGTAAAAATCCCATAAATAATGAACCCGAATCACCCATAAAAATTCTTGCCGGATTATAATTAAATACCAAAAAGCCCATCACTGAACCTGCCAAAATAAAACTCAATAACGTGCAAGTATCTTGAGGAGGCTGAACTACAAGTGCGATTACTCCTAATGTTATCGCACTAACCGTTCCCAAGGTTCCCGCTAAACCGTCAACTCCGTCAATAAAGTTAAAGGCATTTGATAAACCTGTTATCCATAAAATAGTAATAGGTAAACTTAACCAACCAAAGGATAAAAGATGTGAGGTAAACGGAATGTTTGCATAATTAATTTGAACACCCAATAAAAATGCAATTAAAGCAGCACCTAATTGAACAATCAATTTGAATTTTGCACTCAAACCATAAGTATCATCAACAACACCAAGCAAAAACATAATTGTTCCGCCGACTAATATTGCGCTGATACTGTTTCCGAACGGATAAGAGCCTTGCAAAAGTACAACGGTAATAAGTGAGAATACAACACCTAACCAAATTGCAATTCCGCCTAATCTCGGTACGGGTTTTTTGTGAATTTTTCTTTCACCGGGCAGGTCGTAATAGCCTTCTTTAAGGCACATTTTTCTAACGAGAGGAATTACTCCTACACTAAAAACAAATGCAGCCATAAAACCGATTAAAGGCATTTTTATAAGTTCAATAACTGACATTATGCACCTTCTTTAGCATATAACGGATGTTTTTTGCAAAGTTCCAATGCCATTTTTGCTGATTTATCCATTATATCTTTATCATCTGAATGTTTAACAACATTTGTAATTATTTCACCGACAACTTTCATATCTTCGACAGTGAAACCTCTTGTCGTTACTGCGGCAGCACCTAATCTTACACCGCTTGTAACAAACGGTGATTGCGGATCGTTCGGAACAGTGTTTTTATTTGCCGTAACGTGTACTTCTTCAAGCAAATTAGCAATATCTTTGCCTGTTCTGCCGATTTTTCTCAAATCCAAAGTTAATAAATGATTATCTGTTCCGCCTGAAACAACATCTAAACCGTTATCAACAAGAGTTTGTGCAAGTGCATTTGCGTTAGCTATTACATTTTTACAATATTCTTTGTATTCGGGTTTTAATGCTTCGCCAAATGCGATTGCTTTTGCTGCAATAATGTGTTCCAAAGGTCCGCCTTGAGTTCCGGGGAATACGGCTTTATCAATACCTAAAGCATGTTCTTCTCCGCACATAATTACACCGCCTCTCGGACCTCTTAAAGTTTTATGAGTTGTAGTAGTTACAAAATGCGCATAGCCGACAGGTGACGGGTGAAGTCCGGTTGCAACAAGTCCTGCAATATGAGCAATATCAGCTAACAAGTATGCCCCAACCTTATCCGCAATTTCTCTAAATCTTTTAAAGTCAATAATTCTTGGGTAATTACTTGCACCTGCAATTATTAATTTAGGTTTATTTTCAAGTGCTAATTTTTCAACTTCGTCATAATCAATAAAGCCTTCTTCATTAACACCGTAACTTACAACATCAAAATACATTCCTGAAAAATTAACCGGTGAACCATGAGATAAGTGTCCGCCATTTGATAAATCCATGCTTAAAACTTTATCACCCGGTTTAAGAGTGTATAAAAATACAGCCATGTTTGCCTGAGCACCGGAATGCGGTTGAACATTGGCATGCTCTGCTCCGAAAAGTTTTTTAACTCTTTCCTGAGCAATTTTTTCAATTTTATCAATAACTTCGCAACCGTTATAATAGCGTTTTCCCGGTTTACCTTCCGCATATTTGTTGGTTAAAACCGTTCCTGCTGCCGCAATAACAGTTTCTGAAGTAAAGTTTTCACTTGCAATTAATTCAATTGTGTTTTGCTGTCTTTTTAATTCTTCTTCAATTAAATCAGCAATTTCAGCATCATTCTTTCTTATTAAATCTAATTCCATAACATATTCCCCTATAATATTTGATTATATTGTCCTTCAAAAAAAGCAAAAGGGCAAGAAGTTAATATATTATGAGTTGATGTTAATTTAAATATTTATCTAAAATTTGTTGTTTTTTGTTTTTAGATTCATCTATAATTTGTTGAGCATTATTTATTTCTTGTTCAAGTTTTTCAATTTGTTCAACGATTTTTTGCTGTTCTTCTAGTGGTGGAACAGGTATTGAAAAATTCTTAATATCATCTTCGTTTATACTTGGATATTGACCTTTTGGCATAGCAATTTTCATTTGTTCCATTAAGTTATTACTATACATAAACAAATAGTACAAAAATTTACTTAAAAGAACTTCTTTATTCTTGCTACGGATAATTGCAAAACCTGTTGAAAAAATAGTATTTTCTCTTTCCTTTTCAATATATGTAAAGGCTTTTAAATATGGTCTAACAGTAGAAATTACAACTGATTCATCTAATACAATTCGTCTTGCTCTTGATGGAGCCTTTTGTGATTCAATTTTCTTATCAAGAATTATTTTTCCAGTTCCATTCTCAACTGACTCAATATCAATATATGTAAAATATTCTTGATTAAACCCTTTAGGGTTGAATGTTTGTTCATTAAGTAATATCAAATTTGTTAATTTATCTTGGTTATATATTGATAAATCATTTATACACTTATCAATATGTTCAGAGTTATTTGTTATTATTTTTTGACTATCAATTGATGTTTCTTCAACTTCTTCAATTTCTGCAACTATTTTTTGTTGAATGTCTAAGGGTGGAAGTGGAATTTTTATTTTTTTTATATCATCAATGTATACATGTGGTTGAGCATTACCTTTTTGTAAGTCAAACACTTGTTCTTGATTATGTTTTAAATATTCATATATGTACTTTATTTTTACATCGTTCTCATTATTAGATACTACTGTAGAGCAATCTGAAGCCCATATCGGTTGTGTCCAAAAATTAACAAATCCTGCATTAGCACCAGATGCACTTATTGTAATAACGTTAGCCTTTCTGTTTGATTCATTATGTGTATATGCAAAATCAATTCCCCCTGCAACAACTGGGATATCACCCGTTTTAGTTTTTTCTTTTGTAATACTTTTACCTTTTTCAAAGTTTAAACAACTGATATTACCTAATTCTTGAATTACCCATTTGCTATCAATTTTTACTTTTTTTTTAGACTTTGTATTTACTATTTTTTCAAAATCTACTCTGTCAAAATTCATCATATCTATTAGATTTATTCTTGAGATGTTTTCTTTTAAACTTTCATCAATTTCCGAGTTAAAATCACCGGTAAATGCTTTATAAATATATGTACTTGCTTTTTGCGGGTTTTCAAACGAGTTTATATCAAAGAGTTTTGTACATTCCTCAATAGTTTTAGATTTTTGTATTGGGTGTATTCCTTCACTACCTCTACGATTAGAAAATTCATAACCTAAAAATTGTTTTTCTGCCTCTTTTTCACCGGTTTTAACAATTACAACTTTTTGAGCATAGCAAAGAATAAAGTAATACAATTTTTCTTTTTCTATTTCAATTACTTTATTGAAAAATTCGTTTTCATTCTTTGCATTTATTTTTTGTTTATATTCTTTATAAATATCATGTTTCTTTATATTTTCATTAGGTTGTTTATCTAATAAAGTTAAGTAATCATCTATTGTTACACAGTCAAATACATAATTAACATATTTGTGAACAGGTGTTTCAATATTATTTATTGTTACATCAGTTAGAGTTTCAAAGAATTTATCAACTGATTTTTGCAAATTTATACAATCGTAATTGTTTCTTCTTCTCAAAAATAATACAACTGTATTTGTACCTGTTGCCATAAATGTATTTGAACCTAATTCCGTTATACCAACAATTTCAAAATATTTAAGCAATAATTCTCTTGTTTTTGTGTAAATACCCGTATTGGTCAAAATCGAACTCGGTAAAATAATCCCTGCAATACCACCGTCTTTAAGCAGTTGTTTGGTCCTTTCAACAAACAAGCATTCAATTTCGGAACTTCTGTCCGTTAAATATTTATACAATTCAAATTCATCATTAACATTAATATTTTTAATATTACCTTTAAAAGCCTCGACAGAATATGGAGGATTGGAAACTACTATTGAAAATTTAGCTTTTTTTGAATCTTCAATATTTGTATTTTCAGATAATAATCCGATATAATTATTTGAATATTTAAAACTGTCTAACCCGTCACCGTGAATAACCTGAGCCAGACCATCACCATAGAAATAACAACCGACTTTTGCAACTTTTACAAGTCTATAATCTTTTTCTATACCATAAATATATTTACCTGCCCAAGAATAAGGCATCGTTATCCATGAATTTACCTGCGAAATAGCTTCAGGATAAAAATCAGTTGTATCTATACTATTAATACAATCTTGATATGCTTCCATAACTTCAGTAATAAAATGTCCGCTTCCTGCAGCATAATCAATTACGGCAGGTAATTTAGGAACAGGTTGATTTATAGATTTTTCAAGCATTTTATCAAGAGGTAATGATTTTGTTATAAACTTTGTTATAGGCGGAGGTGTAAAAAATTGTCCAGCCTCTTGTTTTAGACCTGTTGTTAATAATCTTTCAAAA
>JAKSUS010000005.1 GCA_024408745.1 Candidatus Gastranaerophilales bacterium
TTTTATTTTTAAGATAACCAAGTAATTAAAATAAATAAATATAACGGAATAAAACAGAATAAAAATCCAATAATAAGAAAAAATATATTTATATTTTTTAAAATGGGTGGTATCGCAAATGTTATTCTCTTATTTTTGAAAATTATTTCAAGTACAAAACCTATAAAAGAAATCAATAACAAGATAAAATGAAGAATGTAATATTTAATAAGTAATAACATTCCAAAATAAAAAACACCCATTCCACCATCATGAATTTGATAATCTAATTGTATGGAACGAAATATAGTGTAACCACCTAAAACAATGGTTACAAAAAAACAAATATAACCAAGAAAACTAATACAATAAAAAGTAATGTAATTTTTAAGTTTAGTCATAGTGTGATTTTATCACAGAAAGGAAAAATTATGAATAACAACCCGTATAATTATGCAGATAATATGATTGATAAAACATATCAATATTCTCAAAAATACAATTTACAAATTAATCCGGGTACAAGAGGTTAGAATGATGAAGCTGACGCATTCAGGCATACTTTTATGCAAGCTAGTTTGAGTCTTAAAGTTAGTCATACAATATCAAAATTGTTAGGTAATGGGCATGAAACAGGTGGCAGATTAACTGGTCAAGACCCGAAAGAAGAAAATATGGATAAGTGGAATAATTGGCAAGGACGTGATATTGGAGAACATATTAAGCAGGAAATACCTCCTGAACAATTAAAAGAGCTTATTCGCACAGGTAAAATAGATGATATAATTGCCGAGAAAGTTTATGAAAGAATGAAAACCGGTCAACTCATAACAAATCCAAATGACTCTCGTAATTATGAAAAAACTTACGGTAAAGATTCTCAATATTCAAAAGATAAAAAGATATATACTTTTGAAGGAATTAAACAAATGAAACCGGAAGAAGTAAGACAAAATCAAAAGAAAATTCTTGAAGAATTTACAAGTGGCAGAATGATGCACGAAAGTGAAGCTCAACAAAAAGCCAAAAACGGTGAAATACACGTTAAATCTTATACAAGAGCAGATGGAACAAAAGTTTCCGATTACTACAGAAGCAGATAATTAAGCGTATTGGTGTAAAAAATCGTCCCCTTTGATTATATTGTTAGGCAAGTATGCCCAATCTACAATTCTTGTTCATTTTCAATATAAATTTGTCGGCTTAGTAAAGCCGACCTACATTTTACTTAGTATCTTAGTAACTCTAAAAACAACACTTTTTAGTGTTTTTAATATCGTATTACTTTATTTAGGAAGGAGAAAAATGGTTAAAACTGTTGAAAATCAGAATGATAATATCATTTCTGATCAAAATTACCTGAAAGATAAGATTTGTTCTGTCTTTGATGAATTAAATTCCCGTCGTCAAACTCAAAAAGATGACATCAAAGAAGTTGAACAAGCTATCTTTCTGAAGAAAAAGGATAAATTTCAAATGACTGATTTATTTGAACTTTATCAAACTTTTAAATCCCATATTTGGGAAAATCTTTATTCTAATTTGGACTTGCTTTTTGATGTTAAAGGTCAAAATGAAGAGTCTGAAAAAACTGCATTATTGCAAAAACACAATTTGCAAAAGTATTTTGAAGCAGCAAAATTGCAAAATGTTCTTGATGATGCGATTGATTATTTAATCAGAAAATCGGAAGCGATTATCTTTGTCGGTTGGAAAATGCAGGAAAAATTTATCCGCAGAAAAAAGAATGTTGTTATTCCTGCTGAAACTCCCAACGGGTTAAACAAAATTCGTCAGGAAATCGTTGTTGAGAAAAAGAAAATCTATGACGGCTTGGATTTGAGAGCTATTGATCCTGAAAATCTCGTTTTTGATGTTGATGATAAAAAATATTTTATCTATCAAAGTTTTGTTTCAATGTCAGAACTTGCAAACATCAAAGGCTTTAATTGCTTAACGCCTGAAAAGTTTGAACAAATTAAAACTTATGTTAATTCAAATACTAAAAATGCTAATGTTAAAGGTATTATAGATGATAAAATCGAGCTTCTTGAATACTGGGGTGATATCAAGTTAGCAGACGGAAGTGTTGCCTACAATCAGGTTGTTGTCGTTGCTGCAAGAGAATTTGTTGTACGTCAGGAATTAAATCCTTACATCATTAACCCGTTTGTCGTTATGGAAATTTTAAAAGACCCTGATACCAAAAGAGGTTTTGTTTATTTGAAAACGGCTTTGCCTATGAAAGAAAAAGCGCAACAAATTTTCATCAACCAATTAAGAGCATTGGAATTTATTACTAACCCTGCTTATTTAGCACCAAAAGGTGCCTTTGCTAATATTTCACAAGACGCCGAACCCGGTAAAATCATTGAATATGAACCATCTTTAATGCCACAGGCACCTGCGCCGTTAAATATGTCAGGAGCGCTGCAAGGTTGGGAGTTTTTAAGTTATTTGAAAAATATTGAAGAAACTTCAACAGGTATATTTAAAAACTTTGGCGGAGTTATTGATAAAACAAGAACGGCAACCGAGGTTGAAGCAACCGTTGGTGGGCAAAATTCAAGATTAGCAATGATTATCGACCAAATTAATCAGTACTTAATTATTCCTGTTATTGAAAAATCTGCTGATTTAATTGCCAACTTGATTTTTGATAAAGAAACAATTTTCATTAATCAGAATGAAGGTTCGATAACGGAAGTTATTGATGAAAATGTCCGCAACGGTGAGTATAAGTACATTTATGGGGACAGAAATGCCGTTCAGGTAAGAAAATTCAAAATAAAAGAAATGCTGGATATTTGTGCAAATATGCTTAAAACTTTCCCTGAATTACAGAAAAACATTAACCCGACAGAAGCACTAAAATTTGTACTTGAACAGTATGGTTACGATAACTTTGAAAGGTTTAAAAACAATGACATTATCGAAAATAATGAGCAATCACCAGATTTATCTTCTGCATGGATTGATAAAAAGTAATGAATGGAAACTTTATCAAAACTATATAAACCATTTAATATACGACTACATTAATACCTCTGAGAGCAAAGATTTTCTCAGGGGTATTAAATTTTCTTTGACAAAATTTGAAGACGAAATAGAAAGGAACGTAAATGACAAGCATTAATTACAATGAATTTCAGGCAGGACAAGGTGTTAGCGCTCCTGCATTAAACGAAAATTTTACTTTGACTAATAACGCAATTGAAAATTTGGAGGTGGTGGTCAATTCTGCCGTTACATCATTAACTTCAACTACATTATTAAAGGCTAACAAAAATGGTAGCAGTTCGGAAACTTTTTCGGTCGCAAATGCAACTGAAAATACTCATGCAGTAAACTTAGGACAATTAAATTCATTCCCTGCGGTAAACCCTGTGGGCAGTATAATTTGGTTTGCAGGCACAAGTATTCCCGCAGGTTATTTATTATGTGACGGCAGAGCAGTTTCAAGAACAACTTATGCAACTCTTTTTTCCGCTTTAGGTACTAAATACGGGGCTGGTGATAGCAGTACGACTTTTAATTTACCTAATTTAATTAATAAATTCATACAAGGTTCTGCTACCGCAGGGACAATATCTTCAACATCAGGTTCTACGAGTTCAAATGGAAATCACTCTCACAGTTGCCCGTCAGGAAGTTATCCGTCTGAAACAGGAAGCGCAGGGGCTCATACGCATACTCTTAATATGAGTAATATGACTTTGATGCCATGTGTTAAGTGTTAGATTAATTCTAATTAAAACAAAGCATTAATGTGTACGTTAAAGACACTGAGACGCTAAGATATTTTTTAACTTACTGCCTTAGAGCCTTAGTGCCTTAGTAACATATAAAAAGAAAGGAATTATATTATGATAAAAATAAAAATTGGGGAACAAAAACCGTTAAATTATACATTAAAAGTGAAATCAACAGGTTTACCGGTTAATTTAGTTAATTCTACAATAGTTTTTCAAATAAAAGAGAATGAAAATCAGGTAGATGATTTTCTATGTGAAAAATTTATTACAGAAACAAGTAATCCTGACGAGTACGGTCAAATAATTGATGCTCAAAATGGCAGATTTTTTATATTTTTAAAAAGAGAAGACACTATTAATTTAGATGTTAATAAGGACTATTATTATACTATTTGGCGATATTTCGGAAATATCAAAGAAGTCATTTCTTCAAGCGGAATGAAAATAGAAGCATTTATAGTTTGTCCTGATTAATTGAGGAGAGGAATATTATGACTGATAATGTAATAGAAATTATAAATAATGATTATATTGTTGAAATTGAAGAAGCTTCTTATACTATAGAAACAGGCGATATTTCTATTTGTAATTATGAACATATGCCTAATAAACCTAAAATAAATTCAGTAGAATTAGTAGGCAATAAAACTTC
The DNA here is from genome assembly GCA_024408745.1 of Candidatus Gastranaerophilales bacterium. Lineage (GTDB taxonomy): Bacteria > Cyanobacteriota > Vampirovibrionia > Gastranaerophilales > JAILCC01 > JAILCC01. The sequence continues at coordinate 4,387 of JAKSUS010000005.1, forward strand.
TTCAGATTTACAGTTGGCTTCTGAAACTGACATGGTTTTAAAGGAAGATATTTCAAATAAAGTTATAACAATTAATGCAGCTTCAACTGATGAGCAATATGCAAGTGCTAAATGTGTATATACCGGTTTGTTGAGTAAATCAAATATCGATTTATCTAATCTTTCGGAAATCGGTCAAGCTGTATTAAATAGCAAAGTACCAAATACACGTACTGTTAACGGGCAACCGCTATCTGCTGATGTGGTTATTGATACAACAAATTCATTTTCCGATATTACAGGACAACCTAATGATAATCAAAATTTAGCCACAGTTTTAAGTACAAAGCAAGATACCCTTGTTTCAGGTACAAATATTAAAACTGTAAATAACACTTCTTTGTTAGGTAGCGGAAATATTGAGCTTGGTAGTTCAGTGCCTGATGCAACAGAAAGTACTAAAGGTATAATGAAACTTTATTCATCAATAGGGAATAATACTGACGGAACAATAACACAAAGCGCTATTAGTATTTCATTGAGTACTAAGCAAGATGCTCTTGTTTCAGGTACAAACATTAAAACCATAAATAATAATAGCCTTTTAGGTAGTGGAAATATAAGTATTTCTGCAAGCTTGTCAAGTGCAGGTTCATCAACAACTCCTATATACATAAATAGTAGCGGAACCCCAACAGCTTGTAGCTATTCGTTAGGAAGTTTAGCATCACATAACTATCAAACAAGTTATTCTTCTGTTTCGTCAACTTCACATTCGGTAGTTATTAAAGAATACATAAGTGGAACAAGCGGATACCGTATATGGTCAACGGGTTATTGTAAACAGTGGGGAAAAATTACTCGTGCATCAAACGACCCTGTTATAACGATTACGTTTTTAAAAACCTTTAAAGATGCTAATTATAGTGTAAGCAAAAATTTTGAATGGTCTACTAACCAATCTGCATTTTACGATTATATATGTTGCTATAATAAAACAGCAAGCGGATTTAAGACAAGAAATAATAAGACCTATGATGCTACATGGTGTGCATCAGGTTATTTAGCATCAGGACAATATTAAGGAGTAAATTATGGAAATAAAAGCAACATTAGAAAAGCCTTGTACAGAAGAATCAAGAATTGATTTTATTATTACCCAAAATCACAATAACGGTTACGAAATCAGAGAAACAGAAAACACACTTGAGGCTTGGGGATATACCAAAGAAGAAAAACAAGAACAGGAACGATTGGGAAAAGACCAAATGACCTTAACACCTGCTGATGTTGAAAGAGCATTATACAAAGCCAAAGGTATGGACTTTGAAGATTTAAAAGAGTTAATTGCAACAGGAACAGGAATTGACTTAAAGGCATTGGCAATAGAATTTAGAGCAACTAATTTTTATCGTGGTGCTATGTTTGGTAACAGCAGATTATTTGACGTTGTCGGTACTTTGCTCGGTTATACACCGGATGATATTGATTACTTATTTGAAAATAAGGAATTACCAAATTAGTTTACAGTTTACAGGTGAATAGGTGAAATTGACTGAAAAGTTGATAAGGTGAATAGTTATTTGTGGCTTATTAATTAAAATTTAAACTATTCACCTGTTCACCTTATCAACTATAAACTACCTACACATTAAACTATTATACAAGGAGTTTTCAAATGAATTATAATTCTTTTGATGTTAAACCTAAAATAGCAGTTGATTTGGATAATAAAGTAAAACCTTTTAAATTATTAAATAATATTGTATATATATCAGGTGATTATTGCGGTAAAGATATTTACAGAATAGTTATAAATAAAGGATATTCGTGGAATGGCGCAAATATACCAAGATATTTTTGGCGAATTATCGGAAGTCAGTTTAACCCTGAATTTTTACCCGCTTCGATGATTCACGATTGGCTATGTGAACATAAAGACTTTATTATCCAAAACGGAGTTAAAGTATCTTCTGATATATTCAGGGATATTTTGATTTTATACGGAGTTTCCAAGTTTAAAGCCAATATTATGGCAAATGCCGTAAGATTATTTCAATATACGCAAAAAGGTTGGAATTAATATTAGTTGAAAAGTTGATAGGTTGAAGGGTTGAATGCAAGTTTTCAACCTTTCAACAATTCAACATTTCAACTTTCACAAATTATAAATAAGGAGATTATTATGATTAAAAAAATGAAACAAACTTTGGAAGAACGCTTACTTTCTTCAAAAGAAATTGATGAAAAAATTTCTGAGTTGCAAAAAATGAAATTACTTTCAAAAACAGCTCAATTTAAACCCAAAGAAATTGTTAAAAACTTTGATTTCTATTCTTTATCTGATGATGAGGTTTTAGATTATCAAACCTATTATGAAGTTTCAGATATAAGGAATTCAAGCATTTATTATCTAAACGGAGTTCAGGTAGGTTCACTCTTTGGTATGAATGATGAATACAAAAAACAATTTGTTGCTAAAAATACCAAAGGACAAGCACAATTAGATGACAAATTAATTACTTTTTATTATAGAGAGGAGAAATAATGAATTATTTTGAACTTATCAATAAAACTTTGATAGAGCTCAATTATCAGCCTGTAAGCACTTTTGATGAACTTACAAAAATTGAGCATAAAAGATTAATGAATATTTTTAACCGTTTAAATAAAGAAATCTGCAACTTGGATGATAAATTCCAATTCAGACAAATGATTAAAAATGTTAATCTTTCATCAGATAAAAAAGAATATTCCATTTCGATTTCAGGAAAGATTGAAAAAGTTGTCGGAAATGATATTGTATATAATTTTGAACCTGATTATACAAAATTTTATATGATAGCATGTCCTAAAAATTCTTACGGGTTTTACGGTGAAAAATTCTTATTTTCACCACAAAATGATAAAATCAAAATCTTTTATTCAACAGATATGTTCGTAAAAGGAAATGAAAATATTTTGAAAAATGATTTTGAAAAAGCAACTGATGAGAGTATTATCCCTGAAAATTTTGTTGAAAAACTTTTCATAAACGGTGGAGCGTATAACTTTAAACAGGATACTTCTCATCCTAAATACGTTCATTGGAAAACCGAATACGACAAGGCTTTGAATGAATTATTATCATCATCAAAAAAAGTTTCAAATTCAAATATCAAAATTGACGGAGGTTACAGAAAATTATAATGAGTAACTTTAAAAATTTTCAATTTTATAATTTTAAAGGTGGTTTGGATTATAAAAATTCACCGCCTTTAGTTTCGCAATCCGAAACTAAATCTTCCTGGGCTGACGGTTACAATGTTGAGCTTCTTGAAGATGGCGGAATTGTTAAAATGAACGGTTCACAACTTTTCGCAAGTTTGCCTGAAGGAAGCAACGACACAATTATCGGCGGTTTTGAAGGTGAACAAAACGGGAATAAATTTATCGTTGTAGTTACGAATAACGGTAATTTTTACCAATATAAAAACGGTGAATTCATTTTAAAAAAATCAGGACTAACCACAGGTGCAAAGCCGATTTTCAAAACATATTTGAATGGTGTTTTTGTATCTAACGGAATTGATGAACCGTTTATTTTCGTGCCGAATGATAGCCCTGAAATTCACTCCTGCAATTGTACAACTGCAGGCGGGCATGATATCAGAGGTATTGCTGTTGAAATTTACAAGGGCAGAATTTGGATTGCCGATGGTTCTACCGTTTATTATAGCGCTTTGGGTAAATATGATGACTGGTCAACTGCTGATGATTCAGGGAGTATAAGCAACTTCCATAATGATACTTCCAAAATCACCGCTCTTTGTTGCTTCAAAGATATGCTCGTTATCCACAAAGAAGAAAGTTCGTTTTTCTTATCCGGATATTCACCTGAAAACTTTACCATTCAACCGTTTTCAAATTTAGGTGCAATCAGTCCTTTTGGAATTAATACCGCAAACGGTCGTCATTTGTTTTTTAACAAACAGGTTTATCCTTTTCAGGTTAATGAATTAGGGGAAATCGTTCAGGGAAATCCTGTATCTCTAATGATTGAAAGCAAATTGTCAGAATTCGTTAATTCTAAAAATGATAAATGTATGTTTTTAAACTACAAAAATAAATCTCAACTTTGGTGTTTTTTATATAAATCTAATGAAAATTATTTTACCGATATTTTAATTTACGATTATATGAATAACGCCTGGTTTTTGAGAATTGTACCTTACGAAATCGTAACTGCGTGGGAATGTGATGATATTATTTATTCGGCTTTGTCTGACGGTAAAATCGTTAAAGAAGGAGTCGGAACTACATTTTTAAATCAACCTGTTAAATTCATGTGGGCAAGTCCTTTCTTTCATTTTGGTAGAGTTAATTCTTATAAAACAATTGAAGATGTTGCTTTAATTCTTGCAACAGATAAAGATAACAATTTCACATTTCAAACCCGTAAAGATTATTCAAATTATGAAATTTTTGATAAAGTTACGTTTTCAAATGTTACGACCAATATGCTTGTATACTGTGATGAAAACGGTAATTTAGGGCAGGGAGTTTTGGACGGAGATGAAATCTCTTACGGTTTTGCTACTATGCCGGCTCAAAAAGTTGAAAACTTTATTACTGCAGTTACAGGTTCAAATAAATCAGTTCAAATTCAAATTTACGGAAATGAAAATTATAATTCGTTGTCTTTATTGGGATTAGAGTTCAGAGGCACTTATTTTGATGTATAAACTTTTACCGATATATGTTCATTCTCCATATATTTTAGACATATGCTATCTTCTTTTACAATGCGGAGGGTTGATTTTCTCATCTTTTGAAAATCCCCTTCGCACTTTTCTTTCAAGCCTAAAAGAAAATAAAATTAAAGTTATCGGTGCAATTAAAAATAATGAATTTATTGCGTTTTGTGCTTTGTATGATTTTAAAAAAATTTCTTCCGATAGTTTTTCCTGTTATATGTATGGCGGAGCGAAACGCAAAACCTCAAAAGATATTGATATTTTATTTTCTTATATTTTTGATGATTTAAAACGACAAGGGTGCAAAATTATCAGGTGCGAAACTCGAATTTACAATATGCCGATGAGAATTTTAGCGAAAAGACTAAAATTCAGAAAAGTCGGGATTTTGAAGAAAGCTTCATTTTATAACGGGAAGTTTGTTGATAATATTTTGTATGAAAAAGAATTGTAATATATACTAATTTTAGTCCCCGGGATTCTGCATATGATGAGTGCCGACACTATCTCTAATCAATATTTTACCTAACTGTGTTATTTGAATTTCAAATGTATCTTGAACAACAGTATCTTCAGGGTTAGGACGAAACATACCCATATTTGCAGCAGGAATGTTCCAGGGATTAGCGTATGCAAATCCTGTAGTGGTTATTTTTTTAGCATCATCAGTCTCGTCATTAGTTTTATTATTAGAAGCATTTACATCGACTAAAACATAACCATTGCCACCACTGGTAGCAAATGCCCAACGCATACCGTTTGAGGTTATAAAACTTGTACAAGTTGAACAGTTACCGTCTGTAGGACTTATGATTGTTGTGTTTAATTTATTGCAAAACACTTCGCAGAAGTGTTGTTGTGTATCTGTGGGCATTGTTTGTTGATTTGGTGTGTTCATTATGTCTGATGTTACCATTTCTATTGTTTTATATGCTGATTTGAATAAATATTCATTGTTGTTTGGTGCCAAGTCCGAAATTGTCGGATACAAAATCAAGGTTATAACTGCAATTACAACAAGTGAAATCATTAACTCTGCAAAGGTGAATGCTTTTTTATTAAAATATTGTTTCATTCAATATACCTCAAATACTTTTATACTGTTATTATTTTAACATATTTTTCAAAAATTGCATTATTATTTAAAGGCACTAAGATACTAAGGCACTAAGGCAGTAAGAAAATTCTTAGTATCTTAGTGCAATAGTGCCTTAGTATCTTATTTTCCCTCTTTTTTAATTGGGAATTTTTTATTGCAAAATAGCGTTTTTGCAAAAAATGTTGTTACTTTTTTTAATTTAAGGAGGATATTTTATGACTTCTTCAAATACTCCGGACTATCCGGATTATCAATTTGTGCCGTCAATTATTACCTCTAACGGTCAGCCTATGGCGACTCAGTACATGTATAACGGTGCGGTTGTTACTGATGTTTCTTTGCCCAAAGAAAGTCAACAAAGAAAATCAGAATTGCAAAAAATGTTAAATGATTATGAAAAATCAATTAATATTTTTTCGCCGGAATTTAATTCTCAAATTGAATCAATTGCAAATGCTAAAAAGCAATCAGCGATTGATAACTTTAACTCTGTTTATGACCCTGTTTGGACAAATACCCGTGAAGATTATTTCGCAAGAATGGGTATTTAGACAGAGCAAGAAAACTTGAAGAAACAAGACAAAAAGCATACGAAGATATTGCAAATGACTATGTTTCAAATTTGGATGCACTTAAAAATACTGAACTTTCACGTCGTTATGACTATTTGAATTATTTGCAAAACAGTTTGAACAATTTGAATAATCAAAATTCAAACTACTTAAATTCAATTAATTCAATCGGTTCAAATTATACGAACAGTTATAACAACTATTTAAGCAATAGTTCAAAAAATTCATCAAGTCTTGACTGGGGCGGTATTTCACGCTTGGCTTCGCTCGGACTTTCATTTTTATAGGAGATTTTTATGGAAAATATTAATAACGATAATTCTCAAGATATTCAAGAAACAAAGGTTAATCCCGTTGAAGAATATGTTAAAGAATTAAAAGAAAAACAAGCAAAAGAAAAAACGGAAACATCAAAAACAGATGTACGTCCTGATTTTCTTTTGCCTCAATTTAAAAATATTGAAGAACAGGCAAAATCTTATAAGGAGCTGCAGGCACTTCAAACAAAACAAGCTCAGGAGCTTGCTAAATATAAAAAGAATGACGAAATGAATGTGCAACAACAAATGTCATTTTTAAAAGAACAGGCAGATTTTAAAAAACAACAACTTAATGCATTTTATATGAAAGAAGTTGCAAATATTGAAAATGCCGTTCGTTTTGGCAAAATTACTCCACAAGAAGCAAAAGGATATATGGCTCAACTTGAAAATCTTGTTTTAAATAATATGAAAAATCTTGCAACAACTTATAATGATGCTCTTTCTTCAAATGAGCAAACTTTAAATATGGTTTCACCTAAAAGTTTCTTTCAAGATGATATGAAAACAAGAAATTACTTAACTCCAATAATTGAGTTTTTGGAAAATAACTATAAAAAAATGCCCAAAGCTCAATTGGAAGGTGTAAAAAATCTTATCTCTAATCTTGAAAATTCTTTAAGGTAAGAAATTTTGAATGCTTCAAAACTTACTCAAGATAATGAAAACTATCGCCAAAATTTGAGTTCAACAACTAACTTGAACTCAAATAATACAGGCGAAAAAATCTACACACTTGAAGAAATAAAGAAAATGAAACCCGAAGAATTCAGAAAAAATCAAAAAACCATTTTAGAACAGTTTGTTGCACGTAAAATTCAATAATTTATAAGGAGATTAAAATTATGACAAATTATGCTGAATTTGTACCTGAATTATGGTCAACAATACTTAATTCAAACTTCGATAATACAAGCGTTATGGACAGTTGCGTAAATAAAAAATACGAAGGCGAAATTAAAAACGCCGGAGATACTGTTCATATTCAAACTTTCGGAAACGTTACCGTTCGTGATTATGGCGATAGCGACATCACTTATGAAGTTCCGAGCGGTGATAGCGTAGCATTAACTTTAAGTCAAAAAAGTTATTTTGCTATTAACGTTCCCGATATTGAAGCAGTTCAATCTAACGTTGATTTAATTCAAGGCTACACAAACAGAGCTACTGCAGCAATAGCTTTGAAAAAAGATACTTATTTATTAGGTAAACACTCTGATGTTCCTGCAGGAAACATTGTTGAAGCAACGGGCTATGTTTTAGACAAAGATACTATTTACAGTAAATTTGTTGAACTTGCAAAAGTTCTTAAAAATAACAATGCTGTTGATTCAACAGGCAGAAATATGTGGTGTGTTATCAACCCTGAAGTTGAAGCAACTTTAATCCAGGCACCTGAATTTTGTCATGCTTCCGAAACAGGCGACAAAACAATAAGAGAAGGCGCTATTGCTAAAATTGCCGGCATGGATATTTTAGTTTGCACTAACTTACAGGCAGTTGCAAATAAAATATATGTTATGGCAGGTATTACCGATGCTATCAGTTATGCAGGTCAAGTTGCAAAATTAGAAGATATCCGTTTTGAAAAGCGTTTCGGAACAGGTATCAGAGGCTTATATGTTTACGGCGCATTAACCGTTAATCCGAACCAACTTGCTAAATTAGTCGTTGATGTTTCATCTGAAGATGAAGGCGGAAATGACGGTGGTGATGATGATAACGGTGCTGAAAATGGCGGTGACGACAACGGCGGTGTTGTTGCGTAGTCTGTAATAATAATCGGTTTTATCGTTTTTTGATTATTACCGATTAATTTTTTTTAAGGGAAGCAAATATAAAATTTGCTTCCCTTTTTTTGTATTTACTCAACTTCAAAGGAGATTTTTAATGGAAACTATACTCGCAGGATTAATGACTAATCCTGTCTTTTCCGGTTATTTGGATTTGGGATTTCTTTGTGCCTTGATTTATCTTATGGCTAAAGTTAACGCATTAGAAGAAAAGCTTGCAAAATGCGAATTTGACCAAAAAGATGATATTAAAGACATTAAGGATAAAATCACCAAAATTGAAAATAATATTTCAACAATTAACCAAAATATTATTGAATTGGCAGGAGGCAGATTATGAAAAGAATAATTTGCCATTGGACAGGGGGAGCTTACTCCCCCAATTTAACCGATAAAGAACATTATCATTTTATTATTGATAATAATGGTATCGTTTACACGGGAAAATTTAAACCTGAAAATAACGAAAAATGTATTAAAGATAATTATGCCGCACATACGGGTGGAGGTAATACAGGTTCAATAGGTATTGCATTTGCAGGCATGCTTGGATTTCAAAATCGCTCTAATGTCGGCAAATATCCTTTAACTAAAAAGCAAGTTGAAGCAGGGTTTGAATTATGTGCAAAGTTAATAATTAATCTGTCCAAACTCATTACGGCTTTGGGAAAAGAAATCCTAAAACTTCAAGTAGCGGTAAAATTGATATAATTTATCTGCCTCCATATCCCGATGTATTGCAAGATAAAGTAGAAGATTTTATTCATTCAAAAGTTAAGTGGTATTATGAAAAATTAAAAATATAAGTATTATATATTTTAGCAATATTTTTATACTATTTGTTTTTATATATAAGAGAGAACAATAAGAGAGCAGAGCATGTCAATAAATATTGATGCAGTTTTAAACAATATTGCTAAAAATTATGATCCTGCAAAAGCAAAAAAGAAACAAAATACAACAGTTGATGCAAATATTTTTGCACAAGCTTCTGCTTTGGTCGCTGAATATAAAAACAAACAAGCATCTGAAAAAGAAAACAATTCAGGTTCAAAACTCTTTGGTGGTTTGAGCTTTGTTGATATTGCAAATATGTCAACTTCTGATTTCCTTAAATATGCTTATGAAAATAAATCACAAAGCGGTTTTGATGAAAACAAAACTGATTCGTCCGGCATAAAGTTACCCTTCGTAGTTAGATATAAAGGTCAAGTTGTATGTACCGCAGGAAAAACTTTTATGTCAGTTGTTGCTAAATTTCATGCAAAATATCCGCATAGAAGCGAAGAAGAAATAGCCGCAGAATTACTTGCTAAATATGGTGATAATCAAACTACTGTAAACAATTCATCTGCAAATTCATCAACAGGAAACAGTTTGAATTTATCGGCATAATATAAGTTTTATTTGCATAATAAAAACGACAAGAATGTTCTTGTCGTATAAATAGTATCTGGGTAAGAGTCGAATATATGCTTAACTATATATAACAATATATTCAACTTTTTCACTACTGCCCAATCAGGCTATTTCTTCTTTAATTCTCCTTTAAGCAGGAAAATACAAATCGCTAATGCTATTAAAGATGAAATTATCCAAAAATTAAGCGCAGCTGACCATGAAAATTTATCAACTATATAACCTGTTCCAACTCCGGATAAAATCGAACCTATGTAGCCAAACATTCCGCAAAAACCGGTTACCGCAGAAGCAACTTTCTTGGAACTTGATTCAACTGCTGAAATTCCACCGATTAAAACTTGAGGAGCACAGGTAAATATACCCATTAATGAAATAAAGAAAATATCTAACGGTACATTATAATTCCAAGGACCTGAAACAACATTAATTTTAAATAAATATAAAATAATTGGTAATAATGCCAAACAAATAATATTAACGGGAGCACGTTTACTGTTAAAAAATTTATCCGATACAAAGCCTGCACCAATTGTTCCTAAAACACCAACTAAAGGTAAATATTTCGTTTTGGATAACGCACTTGAAATAGATAAATGTTTTTCCGTTACCTGATACATTGCTAACCAGTCAACCGTACCGTTTCTTACAACATATACAAATACATAAGCAATTGCTAACATCCACACAGTAGGGTTTTTAAGAATGTATTTTGTAAAAATATCATTATATGTTAATTCTGCCTCTGCATCTTTTTGCACGACAGGTTCAACGTAATCAGGATCCTTGTATTTTTCAATATCAGGAAGCCCTATTGTAGAAGGTTTATCCTGTAAGTTTTTATAAAAGAAATAACAATAAATTATTGAAATTGCTGCAGGAACAATAAATACCATTTGCCAAGAAAAATGAGTGATTAAATAACCTGACAAAACCATACTCAAATATGTTCCGAGTTCGTGTGATGATGACCACAAAGACCATTTTATACCACGTTCTTTATTACAAAACCAATATGAAAGATTTTTTGCAATAGGAGGGAAACCCATGGATTGAAACCAACCGTTTACACCCCATAAAAATGCTAAAAACCATAACAAAACAGAGAACGGTGGAAGTCCGAATACTGTTATTTTTGTTTCTGCAGGAATTAA
>JAKSUS010000050.1 GCA_024408745.1 Candidatus Gastranaerophilales bacterium
TGAAGGTGCAAGAAATAATAATGTTTTCGGAACATACTTACATGGCGCAATTTTGCCTAAAAATCCTGCATTTTGTGATTATCTTTTAGAAAGAGCAATACAAAATAAAACAGGTGATAATAATTATGTAATATCTGCTATTGATGATGTTTTTGAGAATTTAACGCATAAAGAGTTAATCAAAATAGCACATTAGAGCTTAATATTTCTTTACAAAGTCTGAAAAATGCTTGATAAATATCGAAATATAAATATAATAAGATAGTACAGGAAAAGGAGATATTCCATGAACAAAGAAGAATTAGTAAAAGAGATTGCTAAAAAATCTAAAGTATCTCAAAAATTAGCTGGTGATGTATTGGTAGCTTTATTGGAAACTGTTGAAAAAACTGTTGCAAAAGGCAAAAAAATCACATTAGTAGGTTTTGGTTCATTTGAAGCTCGCAAAAGAGCAGCAAGAACAGGCAGAAATCCTCAAACAGGTGCCACTATTAAAATTGCTGCTAAAAAAGTTCCTGCATTCAGCGCAGGCAAAAAGTTCAAAGAACTTGTAAAATAATAACAGATTTTGTGTTTATTACTATGCCGTCTTTCTCTTTAAGACGGTTTTTTTTATATAATTTAGCAAATTATATTTTTATGTATTTTAATAAAAATAGTATTATTCATAAGAGTCTGATAATGAAAATAAATTCAATTTCCAATCAAAATTTCGGTCAAATATATATTGAACCTAATATGCGGCGTGATTTAGGCGAAGAAGCAAAAACATTTTGTGAAATGCGTGGCGGCGATGCTACAAAAAAATTTAATGAAATTACTGATAACGCAAATGCTTTTCAATATTCCGATATTTATCTTAAAGATAGTGGTGAGATATATGTTTACGATAAAATCAGAGATAAAAAAATACCAATACACAGTTGGTGTTTGTTAGATTCATATATGATTTGCATTCAGGTTGCAGGTGCAATAGAAAATACAATAAAAAGTCATAATGCAAGTTCTATGAGGACAGGAAGAAACAGAACTCCGAGAAGAATATATTAATTAATGTTTTTGTGGAACATAAATTGCTTTATTTTCTAAATTTAAAATTGCTTCATTTATTGCTTCCGAAGTTGTCGGATGTGCAAAAACAATATCGTTTAATTTATCAATATCTGTGCCTAAATTTATAGCATTAGTAAGTTGCTGCAATAAGCTTGAGGCTTCGTTAGCAACTATTGATGCGCCTACAATTTTATTATCGATACTTAGTATTTTTACTAATCCGTCAAATTCACCGTCAATAAATGCTTTTGCACTAATGGTTAAAGGAAGTTTACTTGATTTATATTCAATATTTTCTTTTTGTAAATCTTGTTCAGTAAATCCGACCGTTGCTAATTCAGGTTTTCCGTAAATAATGGCGGGGATATTTTTATAATTAATTTCAATTTTTTTATTTAAAAACAAATGTTCAACAAGTTTTTTACTTTGTGCCGCAGCAGTATGTGCAAGCATTTGTTTGCCTGTAATATCGCCAACCGCATAAATATTATCAATATTGGTTTTAAAGTTTTCATCAACCTTTATAAAGCCTTTTTCCGTTTTTATGTTACTTTCTTCTAAGCCCCAATTATTCGGAGTTCTCCCGACTGCAACAAGAATTTTATCAAATTCAAATTCTTTTCCGTTAGATAATTTTGCAACATTGTTTTCAAATTTTTCAATGCTTGTTGAAGTATAAAATTCTATTCTTTGTTTTCTGAAAATTCTTGCTAAAGCGGTTGAAACACATTCATCCATAGCAGGTGCAAGTTTATCCGCTAATTCAACAATGCAAACTTTTTTCCCTAAAGAATTTAAAATTCTTCCCCATTCCGTTCCTATTGCGCCTGAACCTATGATTAAAGTTCTTTCGGGTAATTCTGTTAATGTAAGGATAGTATCTGATGTTAAAATATATTCTTCCGGTAAATTCGGTAACATTCTCGGAGATGAACCCGTTGCAATAACTAAATTTCTATAATTGATTTCAACTTGTTCGCTTTCTTGTGTAACAGTTAATTTATTGTTTTTATCAAGTTTTGCTATCCCTTGTAATATAACAATCCCGTTATCTTTCATGTTTTTTTCTAAGGATGCTCTGATTTTATCAACGGTTTGTGTTCTTAATTCAAGCATTTTTGAAAAATCATAAGAAGGATTGTTTAAATTAATTCCAAATTTCTCGGTATTTAAAATGTCTGCATAAATTGGTGAATAATGAAGCATTGATTTAGACGGTATGCATCCTCTGTTTAAGCATACTCCGCCTAAAAATCCTAACTCAATAACTGCAACTTTTTTACCTAATTGGGCTGCTCTTATTGCACCTGTAAAACCTGCAGGTCCCGAACCTATAAAAACAATATCAAATTCTATTACCATAATTTTAACTCTCTTATTACATATAAAATTATATAATAAAAAAATTACATCTGCTTATGATTAATATATATAAGCAGAATTTAGTCCAATATGTTATGAACTATAATAACTCGTTGAAAATTCATAAAAAATAAGTTAAAATCTTCTTATATGCTATAAGGATATTCATAAAAGATGCAAAAATTATCGGAATTAGATTTTATATGGGAAGTGAGTCAGATTTTATCTTGTAGTGTTTCATCCGCTGAAATTTTTGCAGGACTTCAATCTCTTTTAAAAGAAAATTTGAATATAAATAATATAAATATAATATGTTTTGATTTTCAGCAGAATTCTTTTTGTAATTTTTTGGATAACCAAGAACCTTTTACAAAAAATGAACTCAATCATTTTCAAAATATTTTCAAACAGCTTAATTCAACAATAAGATTGAATTTTATTTTAAATGATGAATTTTTTGTAATAGAAGATGATTTTAATTTGGATTCAAAAATTAATTTTAAAAGAGGGAAAAATATTTTTTATATTCCTTTAATCAGAGATTATAAATGTATCGGTTTTATGGAGTTAAATAAGAAATCAACTAATGAAGATTATTTAACAAATGATTTTATAAAAGCTTTGTTTATTGTTGCTTCTCAAATTTCAAATGTCGTTACGAATAAACAACTAAATTTAAAAATTTCAAAAATTGCAGATTTTTATAAAGCGCAAAAAAATATTGCAAAAATTTTAGAAACTCAATATGAGTATTCATTTTTAATTCCCGTAATCGGTGATATTTTAGATAATTTTGCAAAAAATTATTTCACTTATATTTTTATGAAAAACGAGAATGGAAAATTTGAACTGGCTTGGCCTCTAAGATATGACAAAAAACGCCTTAATCCGATATTAGATAGCATTTCAGGCAAGAATAAAATAATTTTGAGTGATGATAAAACTCAGGTTTTATTCCCCGTATTTTTTGAAAACGTTATGCAGGGGGCAATAATTATTGACGGAAAGACAAAACAAATTTCGCAGGATGATATTGATTTTCTTGCACAATTATCAATGCAAACCGCAACGACTTTAGATAAAGCAGGAGTTTATGCGGAAATTGAAAAATTTGCAACGCAAGATGCCTTGACGGGTTTAAATAACAGGCGTTCTCTTGATTTAAGAATTAATCAGGAAGTTGCAGTTGCAAAAAGAAAAAATCTTCCGTTATGTGTAATGATGTTAGATGTTGATTTCTTCAAAAAAGCAAACGATACTTACGGACACTATGTTGGTGATGTTGTGTTGAAGCATTTTGCCGAGATCATTAATGATGAAGTCAGAGAGTACGATTTTCCTGCAAGATACGGTGGTGAAGAATTTTTCATTATTCTTCCTTCTACCACTATTGATGAGGCTAAAAAAGTCGCTGACAGACTTAGAGAAAGAATTGAAAAAGAAGAGTTTGATATTTCAAAATTTAATAATACGGTTAAAACTTTGCATATAACAACGAGTATCGGTTTAACTTCATTAGAAAACGATATTGACGTAAAAAAACTTTATGTTAATGTAGATAAAGCACTGTATGAAGCAAAGCAAACAGGCAGAAACAGGGTGATAGTAAAATGAAAAAATTAATTTTAAGTATAATTTTTGTATTTTGTATGGCACTTCCGACATTTGCGGTCGATTTTATGCCAAAATACAGCGATCAGATAAAAGATTACGGTATCGGGTTATATTTTGGTGATGGTCAAATAACTGTTTATGAAGAACCTAATGATAAATCAAATGTAGTTGCTGATGTAAAGTGGGACGCTGACAGAGTTTATATTGAAGATAAAACCTATGACCCGAGATATGTTTTTGGTGTATTTTTGCCTAAAAGTGCTTTAGCAGGTTTCATTGCTCTTGATGAAGGCGACGGCGAATATACAAAAATAATTTATGATAATTCAAGAGGTTTATCAGGTTGGATAAAAAATGGTGAAAATAATAAGCCATATTATTGGCGACAATTATTTTATAAATTCGGTAAAACAAAAGGCATTTATCTCTTTGCAAATATTCCGAAAGACAGTAAAATATTGAAACTTTCACCTGATGACGAGGCGGATACAAGTTATACTTTTGTCTATCCAAAATTCATAAAATTACAACTTATAAAAGGTAACTGGGCGTTAGTTAAAGTTCTTGATTATGATAATGAAGAAAAAGTCGGTTGGTACAAGTGGAGAAATCCTGACGGAACTTTAAATTTATTCCCGAATTTCAGAGGATAAATTAATTAGCAAATAAAATTTTTATACTTTTTATAGTAAACAGTAAGAAAGTAAAGAGGTAATTTTTTATGCAAATAAATAAAATTAATTCAATACAAAATTTTAAAGACATAACGCAATATCAAGGAAAAACGGAAAACAAAAAACCAAATTATTTATGAGTAAAAGGTACATATAACTGTGATCCGTTTGCTGATGAAACAAAAAAAGAAATAGAAGCTGCAATTAAGGCAAAAGCTGATGTCAGATATTGGGACGGTATTAACCCTAAAACACATCAGCGTTGCGGTGGTGTAGAAGAAATTGTTGTAAAACAACAAGAACCGTTAAAATTAACAAAAGATGAATATCGTAAAATGGTAGAAGAAGGCAGTATTGATAGTGAAATTTTATCACGTGCTTTACATTCGATTTAATAAACAATTATATTTTATTAAAAGAATTTTATTAATAGATAAACTGTTGAAATCATTAATGCAACAGTTGTTATAACTGCACCATACTTCATAAATTGCATAAATGTAATTTTATGACCTTCTGCTGCGGATTTTTCCGAAACTATAACGTTTGCGGCAGCACCGACAATAGTAAAGTTACCGCCTAAGCAAGCACCTAATGATAAAGCCCACCAAAGTGGCGCTAAATTCATGCTTTCACCTAATTCTGAAATTAAAGGTGCCATTGTTGCGGTATAAGGAATGTTATCAACAACACCTGAAATTATTCCAGAACCCCATAAAATGAACATTGATGCAATTTTTGTATCGCCACCGGTTGCTTCAATGAGTTTATTTGCAAGCAAGTGTATTCCGCCTGTTGCTTCAATACCACCGATAATTATAAACAAACCTGAGAAAAATATAATCGTATTCCATTCAACATTTAATAAAACTTCTTTCGGCTTTTCAAAAAGGAGCATGAAACTTGCGCCTGCCATTGCTGAAACGTAAGCAGCCAAACCTGTTTTATCATGTAAAACAAAACCTGTGATAACAAGTGCCAAAACAATTAATGACCGTATCATTAAATTTTTATTTTTAATTGTTTTGGTGTTATCTATTTCCATAACTTTATTTATGTTTTCAGGTTTTGTTTTGATTTCTTTTCTGAACCAAAATCCCAAAATGCCGACTACAACAACCATAATAGTTGCAATAGCGGGTGTAAGATTTATAACAAAATCCATGAATGATAAACCTGCTTTACTTCCGATAATGATATTTGGAGGGTCGCCTATAAGAGTAGATGTTCCACCGATATTTGAAGCTAAAACTTCACTTATCAAGAAGGGAACAGGTGATATTTCAAATTGTTTTGCAATAACAAAAGTCAACGGCATTACTAAAATTACGGTTGTAACATTATCTAAAAATGCTGAAACTACTGCCGTAAATACGGCTAACATTACTAAAACCAAAATAGGTTTACCTTTTGTAAGTTTTACCATTTCAATTGCAAGCCAGTCATACATTCCGCTTTTTGCAGAAATATGAACAATAATCATCATACTTACGAGCAAAAATAAAACGTTGAAATCAATGTATTTAAAAGCCTCGGTTGAACCGACAAGTCCCAGTAATAGCGTCAAAGACGCACCTATAATTGCAATTGTCATTTTGGGAATTTTTTCTAAGGCTATGAAAATATATGCAATACCCAAAATCGCAAATGCTATATACATCGAATTTTGCTGAACAAAATTTTGAATAAAATCCATTTCTCTTTCCTTCTTACAATCTGCTTCATTACATTTATTGTAACTGATTAAAAATTTTTAGTAAATCAAATAGAAGGATTATTTATTTTGAAATTTTTCTTTAATAACTTTCCATTTGCAAACAATAATATAGAAAATAATGATTAATACTGATATTCCCAATATTATCCATTCAAGATTTTCTTTTATTGCTTCACCAAATAACAATAGTGCTGTTGCAATAATGAAAAATCTTAAACCTCTGCCGATAATACTTACAAGCGAAAACCCTAATAAATTCATATCAAAAATACCGCTTGCAATAGTGAAAATTTTATACGGAATAGGTGTAAATGCAGCAGCACCTACTGCCCAAACTCCATATTTATTATAAAGTTTTTCTATGTCTTTTATTTTTTTATACTGTTTTCTAAATAAGAAAAATAATGCAGGACGTCCGCCGAATTTCCCTATTGCATAACCGAATATTCCGCCTAAAGCAGAACCAACCGTTGCAATAGTTGCATAAAATAAAGCTTGTTCAGGATTAGCCAGACACATCGGAATTAAAACAACATCAGGAGGAATGGGGAAGAAACTTGATTCCATAAAAGATAAAGCGAATAAACCGATTTCACCCATTTCCATAAAATATATTGCACATTGTTTAAAAAATTCTATAATTCCGTTCATCTTTATTCTTTCATATAATTTTCTTCGTAAAATTCTTCGAATCTGTCTTCTAATATCGCTTTTCTTGCTTCTTTCATTAAATTTACAAGAAAAGTAATATTATGAATAGATAAAAGTGTTGCGGCAGTTGCTTCCTGACATTTAAACAGATGTCTTATATATGCTCTTGTATGATTTTGGCAGGTATAGCACTGGCAACCTTCGACAAGTGGTGAAAAATCGTCTTCAAACTCTTTGTTTGAAATTATTCCGCGACCGTTTTTCATAAAGAAACTGCCATGTCTTGCTATGCGTGTCGGCATTACGCAATCAAACATATCAACACCTCTTTTAACTCCGTCTAAAAGGTCATTTGGTGTGCCAACACCCATTAAGTAACGTGGTTTGTTTTCCGGTAAAAGAGGAGCAGTCAATTCAACAATATGGTTTTTCATTTCTGTTGGCTCGCCTACGCTTACACCGCCTATTGCATAACCGGGCGCATCAAAAGAAGAAATAACTTTTGCACTTTCTTCTCTTAAATCATCAAAAAATGCACCCTGAACAATCGGAAATAAAGCAACATCAAAACGTTTTTTAGCCTTAAAACATCTCTCTAACCATCTGTGAGTACGTTCCATAGCACTTTTTGCCTGCTCATAGTCGCAGGGATAAGGTGAACATTCATCAAAAGCCATAGTAATATCAGCTCCTAATGCTTCTTGAATTTCCATTGAAATTTCAGGGTTTATATAATGTTTTGTGCCCGACTTTGGATCTTGAAATTC
>JAKSUS010000051.1 GCA_024408745.1 Candidatus Gastranaerophilales bacterium
ACTTGATAGAATACATTTTAGGATATTTTGTAATAATTGTCAAGTAGTTAAGGAAATAAACGTATATTATGTCTGAAAGCATATCTTTGAAATTAAAAGCCAAAAGAAAAGAGTTAAAACTATCTCAGGATGAAATGGCACGCATTATAGGTGTTGATCAAAAAACCATTTCTCATTGGGAAAACGGTATTAATGAACCACAATTGAATAAGTTAAGGATATTTTGTGATAATTTTCAAATTCCGGTTTCTTATTTTACGGGTGAAAGTGTATCTGAAATTAAGAATACCGTTAAAATTGATTTTTATCATGATGTTTATGCATCTTGTGGCCTTGGAGGTTTAGTTGCGTCAGAAGATAAAGAAACATTAGAAATTCCCGAAACTTTAATGCCGATGAAAATGAAAAATGATAAAAAATACAGTATTATCAAAACGCGCGGTAATAGTATGAATCCTGAAATTAAAGATGGTGATTTGGTTTTAATAGAACATTATAACGGTGAACAGATTATTGATAATGCTATTTATCTTTTTATGTATGAAAATGAAGTTTTTGTAAAAAGATTATCAAAAAACATCAATGAAATAATCATAACTTCAGACAACAAAGATTATCCGCAAATAATATTAAAGAGCGATGAAATTAACAGATTAAATATTATCGGTAAAGTTTTTGGCTTTGCAAGAAAATATTTTTAATATCTTCTTTGAACAACATTATTATTCATTTTCGGTTGAACATATAATCTTATCGCTTCATCATAAGAGGCAGAATCATAACCTTCTTCAACAAATTTGGGATACTTTTGTTTTATATAAGTATATGCTTGGACAATTCTTTTATCGGTTGAGGGGTGATCTGATAAAATATCAACGTAATTAGCACCGATTTTGTTTAAAATTGCAACTGCCGCAAGGGGATTATAGCCTGCATTGACAAGGTAATCAAGACTCAATAAATCCGCATCATCTTCATGAATTCTCGAATATTTTTTTTCACCTAAATTTGTTGCGACCTGTGCTGCTGTATCAACCCCCCAAGCAGCCCATTTACTTCCTGTTGCAGTTGTAATTGCAGTTTTTGCAAGACTTCTTGCGTAACTGCTGCCTGTTTTAGCTAAAGCACCTTTAAAAACGTGACTGCTTGTGGCATGCCCGATTTCATGCCCTATAACATAAGCTAACTCGTCTTCGCTTTCACATTGTTTAATTAACCCCTTGTATACCGTAACGACGTTGGCAGAATTCGTGTTTGCATTTACTGTGTCTTTATCAACATATTTAAAAGAAACAGACGACCTGATATTATTTGCTCTTAAAATATTTTGTCCTATATAACTAACCATTTCTTGAAGTTCTTGCTGAGATTGGTTGTAATAGAGTGAGCCTCTTTGCGTTTTTTGAATACTTGCATCAAGTTGTAAATCTTTTTGGTTTGAATACTGGACGTTTTTCGGTATTGTTGTTGTCGTTTGTGTTTGAGTATTATAAATTTGAGTATTTAATTCCAAAGGAGTTACTTTATATTTTGTATCTGCGGTTGCAGATGTTGTTATAAATAATCCTATAACTATGCTCATTGCAAATAACTTCTTACTAATAACCATGTTAATACACACCTCTTCTTAAAATTTCCATATTATATATATCGGCAAAATTTTTGAAATCTTTAAAAAAATTGTGTATGTCTTAATAAAAATTTACACAATTATTATCTTTTATTAAAAATTAGTATAAAAGATTTTTTTGTGAGAAAATAAAGTCAATGGTTAGTATATTGGGAGTGAAAAATTATGCCAAAAGTTTTAATTACGGACAAAATTAACAAAGCAGCAGGGGAAATTTTATCTTCAGTTGCTCAAGTTGATTTTATCGAAACATTATCGGAAGATGATTTAGCAAAAAAAATTGTTGATTATGATGCTTTGATGATTAGAAGCCAAACAAAAGTTACTCCGAAAATTATTCAGGCAGCCAAAAATTTAAAAATTGTAGGTCGTGCAGGTGTTGGTGTTGATAACGTTGATATTGATGAAGCAACAAAAGCAGGTATTATCGTTGTTAATTCACCTGACGGTAACACAACTGCTGCCGCAGAACACACGGTTGCATTGATGTTATCTATGGCAAGACACATTCCTGTTGCTGCGACTTCAACAAAAGAAGGCAAATGGGAACGTTCAAAATTTACAGGTATTGAATTGTTTAAGAAAACTTTAGGTATTATAGGTTTGGGTAAAATTGGTTCAAGAGTAGCAACAGCGGCTTTAGGATTAGGTATGAATGTTGTTGTTTATGATCCGTTCGCTTCACAAGAATTGGTTGAAAATATCGGTGCAAAAGCAGTTAAAACCCTCGATGAACTTTGGGGGATATGTGATTTTATCACCGTTCACGTTCCCAAAACAAAAGACACTTTGAATTTAATCAATAAAGACACTATTGCAAAAATGAAAGACGGCGTTCGCCTTATTAACTGTGCAAGAGGTGGGATTATTAACGAACAGGACTTAAAAGACGCTATTGAAAGCGGAAAAGTCGCTGCTGGCGCTATTGATGTTTATACATCCGAACCTGTTGCAGCAGATAATCCGTTATTATCTTGCAACGGTGATTTAACCCTTACTCCTCACTTAGGAGCAAGTACAGCGGAAGCACAAATTAACGTTGCTTTAGATGTAGCAGAACAAATCAGAGATGTCTTTTTAGGTGCAAATGCAAGAAGTGCCGTTAACATTCCTGCATTAAAAGCAAATATTTTAGAACCTGTTAAAGAATATATGCCGTTAGCTGAAAACTTAGGTGCTTTAGTCGGACAAATCTCAAAAGGTGCAATAAAAGCAGTAAAAATTGCCGCAAGAGGCACACTTTCTACTCTTGACGTTTCACCGTTAAAAGTTGCAATTTTAAGAGGTTTGTTATCTCAAAGTTTAGATAATGTGAACTACGTTAACGCACCGATTTATGCTAAAAACAGAGGTATAGATATTTCCGAAACGAAATCAGAACAAACTTGTTCGTACTTAGGGTTATTGAGTGTTAAAGTCGTAACCGAAGACGGTGAATATGTTGTTTCAGGTGCTTTGGGTAATGATAAGACTTCAAGAATAGTAAAAATCAATGATTATGATGTAAATATAGAACCTGATGAACATATTTTATTAACACCTCACGTTAACAAACCCGGTATGGTTGCTGCAGTTGCTACTGTTTTGGGTAACAAAGGTATTAATATTAACATGATGCAGGTTGCAAGAAAAGGGAAAGAACAACAAGGCGAATCATTAATGATAATGAACACTGATATTTCCGTTGATGATGATACATTGAACGAAATCAAAAAAGTTGACGGAATTATTAATGCTTCATTCGTTTCTTTGAAATAATTAAATTTTAACTTATAGAAAGACAACTTTTGTAAAAATAACAAAAGTTGTCTTTTGTTTTGAAATTATTATAATTAACCGATAACAGGAGGATTAAATACTCTTGCGGCTAAGTCTTTATCAAGCATTAATAATGCTTTCTTATCATCACCGATTAATTTTAACGTAGCAAGAATACCGCCAACATTAGCTTCTTCTTCAACTTGTTCTTTTAAGTACCAGTCTAAGAAGGATAATGCTGCTCTGTCTTTTACTTCTTCCGCTACGTCCATAAGTAAATTAATTCTTGATGTAACAAATTCTTCGTGTTTTAAAGTTTGTTCAAAAACTTCTAACGGAGTTTTACCTTCAACAACGGGTTTATCAATAGTTAATAGTTCAACTTTTCCGCCTCTTTCATGAACGTAATCGTACATTCCCATTGCATGAGCGTGTTCTTCCTGAACCTGAACATCGAACCAATTAACAAAACCCTGCAAATTTAATTCGGTAAAGAACGATTTCATTGCCAAATACAAGTATTCGGAATAAAGTTCTTTGTTAATTTGTTCGTTAAATGCTTTTTCCATTTTTTCACTAATCATTATTCTTTCTCCTTTCTCCTTTCAAAAATAACCAAAATTAACAATCAAATTAATTATAATACTTGAAAAATATTTTACAAAGTTTTGAATGTATTTATATTTATGTTAATATATAATCAAAATAAATAAATTAAGGAGTAAGGCAATGGTTAATGTTTTTGAAGGTAAATTAATTGCGAATGAAGAAAAAGTTGCAATTGTTATTAGCAGATTTAATGAATTTATTACAGGGAAACTTTTATCAGGTTGCGTTGATACTTTAACAAGACATGGAGTTAAAGAAACAAATATTGATGTTGTTTGGGTTCCCGGTGCGTTTGAAATACCTTTAACCGCTAAAAAACTTGCCAATAATGAAAAATATGCAGGTGTTATTGCATTAGGTGCTGTAATTAAAGGCTCTACTCCTCATTTTGATTATGTTTCGGCAGAAGTTTCAAAAGGTGTTGCAGCAGTTGCTTTAGAAAGCAATAAACCTGTTATATTCGGAGTGTTAACGACTGATAATATTGAACAAGCCATTGAAAGGGCAGGAACGAAATCAGGCAACAAAGGTTCTGATGCTGCATTGTCATTGTTAGAAATGATGGACTTAATGAAAAAACTTTAATATATTTGATATTAGAGTAATTATTTTGTAAAGTTGTTGCAATATATATTTTTGTGATAATATAAAAATGTAAGCGATATTGCTTATTTGCTCAATATAATGAGTAATGACAATTAAAGACAATTAAATATTTTAAATTTATGCCTCAGTAGCTCAGCTGGATAGAGCAACCGCCTTCTAAGCGGTAGGTCATGCGTTCGAATCGCATCTGGGGTATTTCTAATATTAAAAATGGTATTAGACTTCTTTTTGTTGGCAAAAAATATTTTTACCATTTTTATTATAAGTAAAAGGAATGGAATTGATGAAATTACAGCCTATTGTTGCGTTAAATTACAAAGCAAATTATTTTAAGCAAAATGTACAAAATAATAACATGCGTGTAGCAGATAATTGTTTTATATTAAAAAATAATCAATATGAAATTAGCTTTAGTGCTAAAAAATTGAAATTCAATATGGCTGATGCTGATTTTATATTTAATTATCCGTCTAAAGGTAATTTTCATCCGGCAAAGATTGCTCAATTATTAGATGCTGTGAATTTATCTAAAAATTTCAGATTTCCAAATCCAACTATGGTGACAGGACCGTTTTTAGGTTCGCAATCAAAAGAGTTTATTAAAAGATTAAAAGATTTGGGAATTGAAAGTGTTATATATTTAGGCAGAGGTTGTAATGCATACAGAGACAAGTGCAAACAAGCCGGTATTAACTATTTTCACTTTGATTTAACAGGTGCTGTGAAATGTAATGACCCCAATTATTTTACTCCAAAGAAAAACGGAAAATTGTTAGTGTCAGACGATTTTGAAGATAAACTTAAAAAATTAATTAAACTTGTTTCAACAAAGCGTGTTTATATGGGATGTTTACATGGAATAACAAGAACCAATTTAGCAATTTCGTTAAATTATTACCTTAATAAAAATTTCAGGAAAGCAACTCAACACCTACAGAATACACATCTATGGAATACAGCTCCTACACATAAGACTGCAGAAAGAATTGTAACAAGTTTATCACATAAGCAAAAATCAAATGTAAGTATTTAGACAACATTCCCAATAACTAAGTTCCGAACTCGTCAACTAAAGAGTGTTTTATTTCAAAAATTATGGATGATATGGTTTAAAACATCATTTTATTGGTTTTCTAAAGTTCGACTAAATAAATTTTATACAATTTTTGACAAATTATATCTTTGACGTGGTAAAATATAATTTGTACGGAGTCAAATAATGATTACATTTTTAACAGGTATTTTAATTTTAATTTTAGGATATATTTTTTATTCAAAATATGCAGAAAAGCAATTTGGTACTAGTGAGCAAGATACACCTGCAATAAGCAATTATGATGGAGTTGATTATTTACCGCTTTCAACAAAACAGAACATGCTTATACAACTTTTAAATATTGCTGGTTTAGGGCCTATTTTGGGAGGAATACAAGGCGTTTTATTCGGACCGATTGCATTTTTATTAATTCCAATCGGCTGTATATTTATGGGTAGTATTCACGATTATTTTAGTGGTATGTTATCTATAAGAAATAATGGCGCACAAATCACAGAACTTATCCAAAAATATTTAGGTCAAAATATTTACAAAATTTTTCTTGTCATAGTTTCCGGTATGCTCTTATTTGTAGGAGCTGTTTTTGTATATACATCCGGAGATATTATTGCTGATGACTTTTTTGGGATAACAAATTTTTCTCTTGCTAATCCAACAATATTAATCATATATGGAATAATTCTTTTATATTTTATTTTGGCTACATTGTTGCCTATAGATAAGATAATAGGAAGATTTTATCCATTCTTTGCAATTATGTTACTTTTAGGTTCGCTGTTTATTGTTATAGGATTTTTTACAAAAGGTGTTAATTTACAAGAATTAAATATTCATCATATCAATCTAAATCATAACGGTTTGCATATTCTTCCAATGTTTTTTATGACTGTATGTTGTGGCTTATTATCAGGTTTTCATGCTACACAATCAACACTTATTTCAAGAACATTAAAAAATGAACGCGACGGCAAAAAAGTTTTTTATGGAATGATGTGTAGTGAAAGTCTGATAGCAATGATTTGGGCTGCAGCGGCAATGCACGTTTACTCTTTAAACATTATACCTGCAAATCAAATTGGAACTGCATATGTTATTAATGATATTGCAGATACATTTGTAACTCCATGGCTTGCTTTTATAGTAACACTTGCTGTTGTCATATTGCCGATAACTTCAGGCGATACCGCTTTAAGATCATTAAGGTTAACTATTGCGGATGCAATAAATCTAAAGCAAAATCTGGTTGTTAACAGATTAAAAATTATTATTCCTATAACTGTTATTATACTTGGGATTTTATTCTGGGCAAAAACCAGCGTAGACAGTTTTCCATTACTTTGGAGATATTTTACGTTTGGAAATCAATTAATTGCAATCCCAACTTTTATGTACGCTACAATATATTTATATAAAAATAAAAAGAATTATCTTATTACATTATTGCCGGGATTATTCTATATATTTATAGTTTCTTCATTCATATACAACAGTAAAATTGGATTTAATTTATCTTATGAAATATCGAATTGGTTTGGTATATTAACTACTGTAATATGTTTATTCTTTATTGTAAAAAAAATAAAAAATTCTAACAAATAAAAAACTGAATTTAGTGTTTGATATAAGTATTTTTTATTAAACAACTTCTAAAATAGTCAACTCCGGAGTAATATTATAAATTTACAATTTGTGACATATTGACAGGATGTGTCTTAAATTCCTGACATGCCATTTCTTTTGCTGTTTGGGCAATAATTTTATTGCGTCTTGAAGTAGTAATAACCATAGGTATAATCATATCAGAGGAATTAACAAAATTCGGAATTATGTAACTGCTTGTAGTTTTACTTTTCCATTTCATTCGTTTATCAAAAAATTTCACAAACCCCATTTTTTCATAAAAACTTTGAGCAAAAGAATTCTCAGGTAATTCCGATTTCAAAAATATATCTTTAAATTTATCTTTTTTAGCGGTTTTAAAGTATTCAAGCATTAAAGCTTTTCCAACGCCTCGTATTTTTGAATTTTTATTTCCCCAGGTAACGAGCCAATCAATTTCCGTTTCGCCTTTTGCTGCATTGTGTCTTGATGAATAAACAACTTTACCGTTTTCATTTATCTTAGTCATATTAGCAATTAACAATCCGTAAGGTTTATCATCATGAAA
>JAKSUS010000052.1 GCA_024408745.1 Candidatus Gastranaerophilales bacterium
GAGAGAAATTGCTTCTACTCTTGGTATAAGTCAGGGTGAAGTAAGTAAAAGACTATTTAATTTAATGCAAAAAATAAGTAATATGATGAATTAGTTTAATAAGGTATATAAAATGACATTAGAGATAAAATATTTAGGCCATAGTGCATTTCAGTTTAAAGTAGCAAATACGGAAATATTAGTTGATCCGTTTTTATCTCAAAGCCCTTGGTATGAAGGTAATTTATCCGAATTAAACCCTCAACATATATTTTTAACTCATGCACATTCCGATCACTTAGGTGATGCGATTGAAATTTCAAAACGCACAGGCGCAACAATTCATGCAGTTTTTGAACTTGCTTTATATTGCCAAAAGAAAGGTGCAAAAGTTAATCCGGTAAATATCGGTGCAAAACTTGAATTTGATTGGGGCATTGTTACTTTTATGCCGGCAAGCCATTCAAGTTCTACTCCTGACGGACAATATGGCGGTGTTGCTTCTTCAATTATGTTCAGATTTAATGATAAAAGAGTTTTTCACGCAGGCGATACAGGTTTAACCGCTGATTTAAAAATGATTGGTGAAACTTATAAACCTGAAATTGCTTTGCTTCCTGTTGGCGGACAATTTACAATGGGAATAAAAGAAGCCGTTATAGCAGCAAAATGGTTAAACGCAAAACAGGTTATTCCTATTCACTATAACACTTTCCCTCAAATATCAGTTGATATAGATGAATTTACAGAACTTTTGCAAAGTGAAAGTTTATTAATTAAACCTGTAATAATGAATGCAGGTGAAATATACACCTATAAATTAAGATGATAGATAAAAACTTTGTAACTTCAGGTTTAAATGTACTCAATATTTTACAAAAACTTTTAATATCGAATTGCAAAAGAGAAGTTTTTGAAAAAACTATGTCAAAAGACAGTTTTTTAATTTATATTTCAACTCTTCGTCATATCGGATTTGAAATAGGTAAAGAATCTGAAACTTTTACATATTATTTAAAAAATAATATTGATATGCTTTTTCTTAATAAAAACGACATAAAAATTTTATCGGAAATTAAGAAATTATTTTTGCAGGCAAATAATTATAAGGATGTTATTAATTATAATAATTTTCTTTTTAAATTATCTAAATATACGGATGACTTTGCAAAAAACAAAATTATGAATATTGTTGAACAATCTTCAATAAAATTATCCGAACATGAAAAAATTCTTTTTCTTGAAGATTGCGTAAATAATAAAACCCCTTTATTAATTTTACATAATTCAAATTCAATAAAGAAAACTTTTAAAATATTACCCATTTCATTAAAATTAGAAAATGCAAAACTTTATTTATGGGGTAAAGATAATGACATAGAAGAACCAAGATGTCTGACAGTTGATAAAATATCGGAAGTTAAAATAATTGATGAGAAATTTGAATGTTATAAAGATAAAAGTTTTGGGATTTGTGAATTTAAAAATCAAATTTATTTAAAACTTTTTGATGAAAGTAATTTTGAAATATTAAATAAACATAATAATAAAGATATCGTAAAAGTTTATTTTTCAAATCAGTTTGAATTTTTTCAAAAAATTCTCACGCTCGGAACGGATTGTAAAATTATTGAAAATGAAGAATTAAAAGAAAAGTTTAAACAACTTATTTTAAATATCGGGAAGAAGTATGAATAAAAAAATTAATAAAACTGCGTATACATTTTTACTTTGCTTTAAATATATTTTAGAAAAAAGAATATTTAAAATTGATGATATTATTGAGTATTTGGAAAATAATTTTAATATAATAATTTTTTCTGAAACCGTTTTAAAATATATAAGAACGATGAAAAAAGCAGGAATTAAATTCTCGAGATTAAATAATAAAACCTATGAATTGAAAGAATTACCGTTTGATATTGATTTTACGGATGAAGAAAGAAACATCCTTTTTAAATCTTTTGAATTTAAAGATTTCTATATTGCAGGGAATTTTTATGATTTTAAAGAACTTATTGATAAATTAAATGTTCTTTGTAAATACAGACAAACTGATTTCTATAAAATTATAAAAGCATATAAGGTTGCATCTGATTTAAAAAAATATTGTGAAGATGAGCTGAGATTAAAAATTCACTATGATAATAACGGCCAAGAAATAACCGACATTATTGAGCCAAAAGAATTAGTAATTATAAGTAAAATAATTTATTTAAAATGTTATAACGTTACGCAAAAGGCAAACGCATTAATAAATATAAATAACATAATCCGGTTAAAACAAACTCCCGTTAAAAATAAAAATATATTTATAGAGCAATTTGTAAAATTAACATTTACGGGTAAATTAGTTAATACTTATGTTTTAAAAGAGTCGGAAGAAATTATTAAAAAAACCGATAATGAATTAATAATTAAAAGTTATTATTACGATAAACTTATATTATTTAAAAACATTTTGAAATATATGGATAGCTGCGAAATTCTTGAACCACAAAATTTAAGAGAAGAATTTTATAATTATGTGAAAGAAATAATATTAATATACTGGTAATTATTTATTTTTATCAAATATACTTCTATCCGTATTAATAAAATTTTTGAGATTCATTTTTGCTTGTATTAAATCTGCTTCCGAGAAAACGGAAGATATTCGAGAACTAGCAGTATCATAAATATTATTTTCGCGTTTTTTAGCAAGCGCTGTTTGACTTAAAAAACTGATAGTATATTTGTCCATGCTTTGTTTCCCTAAATATCCCGTTACTATAATAAAAAAATAATATTTTTAAAAATTTCAAAATATTTATTCGGATTTACAATTTGTAACATATCTTAGCGCAACAACAGACACTATAATTGTCAAAAAGCAAACTATTATTGCAACAGGGATACCAAAAAGATTTAAAACACTATCTGTTCTTATACATTCAATAAAAATTCTGCCTATTGAATATAATATTAAATAACTGAAAAATAAAACTCCCTGTTTTTTAAAGAAATATTTTTTTAAAATGAAAAATAAAATTACAAATATAAAAATATCCCATAAACTTTCATATAAAAAAGTTGGGTGAAAATATTCATAAAGAGCCAAATCTATCGGACGGTTATTTAACGGAATATAAACTCCCCAAGGTAAATTTGTGGGAAGTCCGAAAGCTTCCGAATTAAAAAAATTTCCCCATCTTCCAATACTTTGAGCAATCGGCAACCCTAACGCATACAAATCAGCATATTTAAAGAAATCAATTTTTTTATTTTTACAATAAAATATTGTTCCCAAAATTCCGCCGATAAGACCGCCATGAATTGATAAACCGCCATTTTGAACCATAATAATTTCAGGTAAATGTGCAGAATAATAATCAAAACCTAAAATTACATAATAAAGTCTTGCCCCGACTATACCGCAAATTAATGCCCAAAATGCTATCTCATAAATATGGTCAATTGTGCTTTTGTCATTATATTCTTTTTTCGCAAGGGTTAAAACAATAAATTGCCCGACAAGAAAAGCAACGGCAAGAATTATTCCGTACCAGTAAATGCTGAAAAATGGCGTTTTTAAAGCAATAGCACCCGGAGAAGTAAACATTTTTAATTTTCCTTTTGTTCTCCGTTATTCAAATCGTTATCTATTTGTACAATTTTTTCTTCAACATCAGATTTATCTTGTGCATTTGGTTTTAATTCAAGATATTTTTCAAAATCTTTTTTTGCATTTTCCAAATATTTTAAAGAAGTAGCTTTATCTTCATTTGTCGGTTGTTTTTTATCTTTTGCATTATCAGTATCTTCACCTTCTAAAATTGAATAAGCCCAATCTTCATAAACAACGGCTCTTGAATAATATGCATCTGCCATATCGGATTGTTTTTCAATAGCCTGATTTAAGGCTTTTGCTGCTTCTTCGTAGTTATTTGTTTGGTAATATGCAACCCCTAAATTATAGTAAGTTGCAGGGAAATCACCGTTTAAATCAAGACTTGATTCTAATCTTGCAATCGCTTTATCGTATTCGCCTTGTTCCATATATTCAGTTGCTTTTTGATTTAACTTTTGAATATCAATATTTGATAAATTTTTTACACAACCGCTTAAAAACAACATGGTACATAATATACTTAAAATAAATAATTTCTTCATGTTTTCTCCCTTTTATTTTCTCTTGAAAATTATAACACAAATATACCTGTAACTGATATATTGTTAAACGGTATAAGATATAAGACTAAGTAGTTATAATATTAATTATAAGAAGATGGTTTTTGTTTATTTTTTATAACAAAACGTATAATACAAAACAAAATCAAAGCAATATTAAAATTACATCTTCCGATAATTAATATTATGAGAACAATTTAGTCCAATATGTTATGAACTAGAACATTATCTTGTAAACTGTTTTTGCTTATGTTAAAAATAAATAGTTAAGTAGTTAAAAACAAGGTAAGAAATCATGAGTTTAACAAGTTATAAAACAGTTTATTGCGGTGATTTGAGAGAAGCAAATATTGATGAAACTCATACCCTTTCAGGTTGGGTTGCTAATGTCAGAGATTTAGGCGGAATTATTTTTGTGGAATTAAGAGACAGATTTGGCGTTTTCCAAGTTGTTGCAGACCCTCAGATTAACCCTGATGTTCATAAAGTATTCAGTAAATTAAAAGATGAATATGTTGTTACGGTTACGGGTAAAATTTCAAAAAGACCTGAAGATACTTTTAACCCTAATTTGCAAACAGGTTCCGTTGAAATGTACCCGCAAACTGTTGAAATTCTTAGCGAATCACAAGTTTTACCATTCCAGTTAGAAGACGGTGATAACGTTAACGAAGATGTAAGATTAAAATATCGTTATTTAGACATTAGAAGAAAACCTGTTTTAGATAACTTGGTTTTAAGACATAAAGTTGTTCAGGCAGTTAGAAATTATATGGATAATAATAACTTCTTAGAAGTTGAAACTCCGATTTTAATCAACACAACTCCTGAAGGGGCAAGAGATTATTTGGTTCCGTCAAGAGTTCATCCTAATAAATTTTACGCACTTCCGCAATCACCTCAAATTTTTAAACAATTATTGATGGTCGGCGGCATTGAAAGATATTTTCAAGTGGCAAAATGCTTCAGAGATGAAGATTTAAGAGCAGACAGACAACCTGAATTTACACAATTGGACTTAGAAATGTCATTTGTAAAACAAGACGACATTATTAAAATGGTTGAAGGTATGTTGGTTGAAGGCTTTAAAGCAGCAGGCGTTGAAGTTAAACCGCCATTTACAAGAATTACTTGGCAGGAAGCAATGGACAGATTCGGTTCTGATAAACCGGATGTTCGTTTCGGCTTAGAACTATTTGATATTGGCGATATTATTTTAGAATCCGAATTTGAAATCGTTAAAAAGACACTTCAAAACGGTGGTATCGTTCGTGGTATCAGAGTTCCGGGCGGTGCTAAATATTCAAGAAAAGATGTTGATGATATTACAAAAATCGCAATGTCCTTCGGCGCAAAAGCATTAGCAAACATTATTTATAATGAAGACGGAACAGCAAAATCACCGGTATTGAAATTCGTTTCAGAAGCGCAAGCTCAACAAATTAAAGAACGTGCAGGTGCTCAAGATGGTGATATTATCTTCTTTGTAGCAGATAAACCAAAATTGGTTTATGACATTATGGGAAGATTAAGATTACACTTTGGTAAATCATTAAACTTAATTGATGAATCTCAACATGCTTTGTTATGGGTTGTTGATTTCCCAATGTTTGAATGGTCTGATGAAGAAAACAGATTTATGGCAATGCACCACCCGTTCACTTCACCATGTTTAGATGATTTAGACAAATTAGATAATGATGATTTAGGCAACGTTAAATCAGTTGCTTATGATATTGTTTATAACGGAACTGAATTAGGCGGTGGTTCTGTAAGAATTCACTCACCTGAAGTTCAAAAGAAAATCTTCAAAGCCTTGAGATTAACGGATGAAGACGTTCAAAGAAAATTCGGCTTTATGGTTAATGCGTTGCAATACGGTACACCTCCTCATGCAGGTTTGGCTATTGGTTTGGACAGATGGATTGCATTACTTGCAAGAACCGAATCAATTCGTGATGTAATGGCATTCCCGAAAAACTCTCAAGCAAAAGATTTAATGTGTGATGCACCGACATTCGCTGATGAATTGCAGTTGAGAGAATTGAGAATACAACTTAAACCGGTTCACAATAAGTAAGGAAGGACTAAGATGAACGCAAGACGTGTTTCAAGAGAACTAATTTTAATGGTTCTTTCACAAATAAAATTAAACGAGACAAAAATTGATATAGAAGATATTTTGGTAAATTCCGTAAGAACTCTTATTAATGATGCAAAAGACGATTTGGAAACAACAACTTCATTGTTAATTGATGTCAAAGATTATATTCAAAATTATGAAATTGATAGTGCTGAAAATAAAAATCGTCCCGTACGTTCAAATAATGTCGGAGTAGATTTGCCAAAGACTGATGAATTTAATCAAAAAATTGATAATATGTTAGATGTTGCCGAAAAATGCTTTAAAGCAATAGAAGCAGCAGAAATGGCAGTTTTAGAGGAAGCACCTCTTGTTAAAGATTATGCCAAAACAGTTATTGAAAATATAATTGCAAACAAAAAAGAAATTGACGGACTTATTGAAGAATACTCTATCGGTTGGGATATTTCAAGAATGGTCAGCGTTGACAGAAGTATTTTGAGAATGTCAATTTGCGAACTTCTTTATAATACAAAAGATGTTCCTCAAAAAGTTATTATTGATGAAGCTATTGAACTTGCAAAAAGATATTCAACAGAAGATAGTTCATCATTTATCAACGGTGTTTTAGGCAAGGTTATTTCAACTAAATTAAAGAAATAAGTTATGTTTGAATTTTTTAAAAAATTTGTCAATAAGGATGAAAATAATCAGGAAAATAATAATCCTGAAATTTCATCTGCCGAAAACAATAACTTAAAAGAAACTATTGAAAAGACAGGTCAAAATTTAGTCGGTAACTTTTTGAATCTTTTTAATAATGCAGAAAAAATTGATGATGATACTCTTGATGAAATGGAAGAAACTCTTATCAAGGCTGATTTAGGGGTAACAACTTCGGCTGAAATTATTGATAATTTAAGAGCTAAGAAAAATTCTATAACTCAAGATAATTTGAGAGAATTTTTAAAAAATCAATTTATGGATATTTTAAAAGATATTCCATCATCTGAATTAAACTTAAAAGACCGTTTAAATATTTTCCTTATAACAGGTGTAAATGGTGCGGGTAAAACGACTTTAATCGGAAAACTTGCATATAATTTTAAAAATATCGGCAAAAGAGTTTTAATTGCAGCCGGTGATACTTTTAGGGCTGCAGCTGAAGAACAACTTGATATTTGGTCAAAACGTGCAGGCGCAGATATTGTGAGAAATGACGGTGCAGATCCTGCTTCTGTCGTTTTTGATGCAATTAAAAAAGCCAAAACAGAAAACTATGATATTTTATTAATTGATACAGCAGGCAGACTTCAAAATAAGTTTAACTTAATGGAAGAATTAAGAAAAATAAAACGTGTTATTGATAAAGAAGCAGACGGCTTGTTATCTGAAAGCATGCTTGTAATTGATGCAACAACCGGTCAAAACGCTTTAAATCAAGCCAAAGAATTTTCAGCCG
>JAKSUS010000053.1 GCA_024408745.1 Candidatus Gastranaerophilales bacterium
AAAAAACTGCTTGAATTGGCTAAGAAATCGCATGAACAATATCTTGTAAAACAACAGGAAATTGATTTAAACAATGCGATTGATTATTATGTCAGAGCCATGAAATTGACTCCGCATTTGAGCGAACCGTATTATAAGTTGGCAATTTTACTCTACAATAAAAGACAAATTTCACTTGATCAGGCATTAAAACAATGCAAAAAAGCAGTTTTACTTGATCCGACTTCACCTATGGCAAAACTTTATTACGGCTATTTTTTGAATTTATCAGGTCAGGTAAAGTTAGCAAAACAAGAATTTCAAAAAGCAATAAAATTAAATTTCTTTACTTCGTCAAAAGCAAGAATTGCTTTGGCATTAAGCATTTTCAAAGATATGAAGCAGGGAAATAATTCAATAAGTAATTTCACAAAGGCAATGTATTATTTATTAACAGGCAGCGCCTTGACTTTATTGGATTATCCGACAATTTCAATGTTATATAAAGTCGTTTTATCTAATATTGCAGTATTTTATTATTATTTAAAAGGATTTTTCTTAAAACGTGTTAACAATTATGCTGCAGCAACAAAAACTTATGAAGTTGCCGCTAAAAATACACCTTCTGCCGAAAACTTTTATATGTTAGCGGGGGATAGTGCATATAAAAAAGATAATTTCCCAAAAGCTATTGAAGCATACAAAAAAGCTATTGAATTAAATCCGACTAATGATGAAGCAGTATTAAAACTAAAAACAATTTTGCAAAATCATTGTAAAAATAAAGAGCAGGAGTTAATTGAATGTTATAACAGATTAATAAAAACAAATGAACGTGATGCAAGACTTTATTATGATTTGGGCAATTTGTATTTAAAAACCGATGATGTTTTATCTGCATTGAATGCTTTCAAAATTGCACTTGAAATTGAGCCTGAAAATCCGTTCTTTATGAACAGTTATGCTTATATTTTAATTCAGCTTAAAAATTATGATGAAGCGCTTTTATATTATAAAAAAGCAATAAAAATAAACCCTGATAATAAATGGACTTCTATTTTGTGCCTTGCACAAGGCTCAATTTATCAGCAGGTAAAACATAATCCCGAAGCAGCCTTGACTTCATATGAAATGGCAACTGTTTTGGATCCTGAAAATTATGATGCTTATTTTTCAATAGGTGAAGTTTATCAGGAATTGGATGAATTTGAAGATGCAATTGAAAATTATTGTTATTCGTTAAAATTAAAAGAAACTTTAAAAGGTTATAAAGCATTAGGTATTTTGTTATGGCTTGAAGATAAGGTCGATGAAGCAATAGTTGCTTTTGAAAAATGTATCTGTATGGATGAAGATGATGCAGAATCATATATAAATTTAGGCGTTGCACTTCTTGACGGTCAAGGCAATATAGACAGAGCAACCGAATGTTTTAAAAATGCAATTGAATTAAATCCTAATGAAGCTACTGCTTATTACAATATGGGCAGAGTTTACCAAATTATGCAAATGCCTGAAAATGCAGCGGAAAATTATCAAATGGCTATTAACTTAAATAAAATTACAAACGTTATGGATGGCGAAGAAATAGAATCACGTTTGCATGCTTTATTTAACGTAATAGAATAAATTGCTTTTTTATGTTCAAAATAGTAAGATTTATTTGTGAAAACAAATAAAGGATATTTATGTACGATTTAATAGTAGCCGGTGGCGGAACGGCAGGTTGCGCAACAGCAATAAGTGCAGCAAAAAATGGTCTCAGAGTCTTATTGATTGAAAAAAATACTTTTCTGGGTGGTTCTATGACAGGTGCTTTGGTAATGCCGATGATGAAAAATATATTAAAAAACGGACTTGATTTGTCAGGCGATTTTGCAAAAGAATTGATGGCAGAATTACGGGAAACAAACGATTCTTTGATATTTGATGACGGTAATTACGGCTGGTTTAACTCAGAAATGTTAAAATGTACTCTCGATGATTTGTGCGAAAAATATAATGTTAAAATTTTATTTGACAGTATTGTTACAAATGTAAGCATGAATAACAATAAAATAAATTCTGTTGAGGTTTCATATTGCGGACAAAAAATTGAAAAAAAAGGTA
Source organism: Candidatus Gastranaerophilales bacterium (assembly GCA_024408745.1). Classification (GTDB taxonomy): domain Bacteria; phylum Cyanobacteriota; class Vampirovibrionia; order Gastranaerophilales; family JAILCC01; genus JAILCC01. The sequence goes on from JAKSUS010000053.1 coordinate 2,089, forward strand.
AATATTTTGTTGATGCAACAGGAAACGGTGATTTGGCAATGCTTTGCGGTGCCGGTTTTCAAAACGGAAATAATAACGAAAATCAGGCAATGACGTTGCGCTTTATCATGTCAAATGTAAATATTAAAGAATTTTCAAAATATTTAAGAGAAATTGATGATAACGAAGAAATATCCCCGATTTGTAATATTAACGGTGAAATTCACCTTTCAACCGCTTGTACTTGGGATAATGATATTTGGAAACTTAAACCTTTATTTGAAAAAGCAGTTGAAAATGGCGAATTGGCTGAAGAAGATTGCGCTTATTTTCAGATTTTTACTATCCCGAATCAACCGACATCAATGGCTTTTAACGCACCAAGAATTTATGCAGATAAATCTTTGGATCCACTTGAAGTTAATGATACAAGTTATGCGTTAATTCAAGGAAGAAAACAAATAAAAAGGTTGCTGAAATTTGTAAAAAAATACTTACCCGGTTTTCAAAATGCGTATATTTCACAAATTGCGCCAATGTTGGGTATCCGTGATTCAAGAAGAATAAATTGCGAATATCGTTTGACAGAAGATGATATTTTATCCTGTAAAAAGTTTGAAAATACAGTTGCAAAATCAAATTATCCGATAGATGTACATTCAAGAGAGAAAAATAAATCTGTTTTAAATAAGTTAAGCGATAATGAATTTTTTGAAATACCTTTAGAAAGTTTAAAAGTAAAAGATATTGAAAATTTATTTGTTGCAGGTAAAATTATCGATTCAACATTTTTAGCGCAAGCAGCAATAAGAATTATCCCGAATTGCTTAACTATGGGTGAAAATTTAGGTAAATTTATTTCGAAAAGAACGGGGTAGTTCAAGTTATTAATTGTATTTTTTACACTTATTGCAATTATTTGACTGCCTTTATGGAATGTGGCTAAAATCATTTTAAAATTTGATTTTAAAGAAATATTAACAATAGGGGTTGACAAAGTTTGTATTCTGATACATAATAAAAATATCAAAATAAAGTGTTAAAAATACACTAAATAAATCAAGGAACAAACATTATGTTAAGTGTAAATAAAATACAATCAAATATAACTTACGGTTCAGGTATGCTTTATAATTATTCTTCAAATACGGAAAATTCCGGTTTTGACAAATATAGTGCATACAGAAAGATGAATAAAGATTTGTATGATGCAGATTATGTTAACGGTGATATTTCAATATGGAAATTCTTATCATACAAATTTAAAGATCTTTGTGATGCTTTTGGTAATAAAAATCCTTATCTTGAAGAAAAAACAAAAATGATTGAACAAGCTTTGTTGCAGGAAGCACAAAAATCTGCTAATTCTCAACAGCTTGATTTAGCAGCATAAAATATTATGCAAATAAATAATCACTTCTGGTATTATAGAGATTTTGTGCATATCGGAAGCTTGATTCTGCTTTAGATAATACTTCTGAGGGATTAACAGGTCTCATATATTGATTATAGCAACCAAAATAGTTACCTGATAACTGCTGTTTTCTTTGTTCATACAAATTGGAATAACCGCCGAAAGCGAGTTGTTGAGGGTTATTTCTTCTTTGTTCTCTCGCGTCAGCGAGTTTTTCTTCGGTTGATTTACCTAAAATTGCTTTGCCGAGAAAATCAAATGCAATGCTTCCCAACATGCCTATTGCCATAACGCCTGCAGCAGGCCAGAAACCTGTTCCTGCTATACCAAGTACTGCAGTTGCGAATAAAGAACCTGCGGAAAAACCTAACAAGCCTATTGAACCTTTTGCAAATTCTTTTACTGCACCTACAATGCCACCACCGTTTTGCAATTCTTTAAACGCATTTATTGTTGGTCCTATAAAACACATAACAGGTATTGCAAATTTTGCAAAAAGGCTTCCTACTTTTGACATAAATGTTTTTTTAGCACCTTCTGCAATTGCTCCGCCTGCATTTTTTGCTGCTTCTTTTGCGTATCCTGCAACATCTATTGCTTTAGGATTTGAGAGAGCTTTAGCGGTGTATTTATTATATGCCTCAAATATAGAAATAGGCTCTTTTAATACGTTTTTACAATAACGATATTCCATGCCGACAGGTCTTGCCCAGGCACCGATTATAAAATCACCAGCACCTTTTACTTTACTCCAAAAACCGCTTGATGCAGCAGCTTTGGGTAAATCTTTTACAAACTCAAATTCTAATTGAGATACTGCCATGCCAAAAATACCTTATTATCCTTACATGTAAATAAAAACATTTTGCTCAAAAAAATTGCTTAATTTATATAATTAAATATTATGTAAAGTTTATAAGTTTATACACTTGATAAATAATAATCATATTGTAATATATAATAGAAAAGATATTTAATACAAGGAGATAATAATGGCTGATCCACAAATTTTAGCAACTGTTCCAAGAAGTGCAACGGAAGAAATTCAAATTGCAATTAACGAATATAAAGGTAAAAAATATTTAGATTTAAGAGTTTATTATACAACTGATGATGGGGCAAGTTGGAATCCTACAAAAAAAGGCGTAACTTTTTCACCTGAAAAGTTAATTGACCTTAAAGCAGCAATTGAAACTGCGATACAAGAATTCGGTGTTGAAGAAGAACAAACTGAAGAATAAATTACATAATTTCTTTCAGCATTTTATCAACTTCAAAAGTTGAAATTCCGACAACATTATTAAAACAGCCATCAATTTTTTCAATGAAAACAGAGGCTAAACCTTGTGCTGCATAAGCACCTGCTTTATCATACGGTTCATTTGTTGAAATATATTTTTCAACTTCGTTAGGTTCTATTTTTCTGAATGTAACTTTTGTCGATTTTGAATGAACTATTGTTTTTTGAGTTGAAACATCAATCATTGCAATAGCAGTAATAACTTCATGAGTATTGTTGCTCAATGAAGAAATCATGTTAAATGCTTCTGATTTTGAATGCGGTTTGCCTAAAATTTTATTATTTAAAACGACAACAGTATCGGCCGAAATTATTATTGCATCTTCATTTACTCTCGATAAAACTTCTTTTGCTTTGTTTAATGCTAAGGTTTCAATTTTTTCATAAGTAAAAATATCATCAGGTAAATTTTCTTCGTAGTTTGAAGGTATAACTTCAAATTCTAAACCGATTTTAGATAACAATTCTTTTCTGCGCGGTGAACCTGATGCCAAAATTAATTTTTTCATTTTACCAACAATCCCTCTATTGCATCAAAAACATCTTTTGTATGAATTTCCAAACATTCTTTTGTTTCGCATGATGTTTGACGTTTGTCCCATAAACAAGGGCGACAATTAATGTTTTCATTTTTCATAACGACAATATTATTGCGTTTGGGGACTAAAACTTCTTCATTTGTAGGACCAAAAATTGCAACAACAGGAGTGTCTGTTGCTATTGCCATGTGGAGTGGTGCACTATCAACGCAAACCATTAAAGACGACATTTTTATCAAAGAAATAAAATCTTTTAAATTTTTTGTTTGCCCGTACATGTTTTGAAAATCTGTATAATCAGTTCGCGTTGCATTTAAAATTAAAAGTATTTGTTCAATTGTTTCTTCATCATCTTTTCCGCCTGCAAGCATAACTTTATATTGTTTTGTTTCAAGCAATAAATCAATTAATTTTGCCCAACGTTTTACACTCCAACCTTTTATAATATTTTTAGCTATACTCATTTGGCTGACTCCCGGGTGAATTAAAATAATTGGTTTATCAGTATATGTTTGAGGAACTTCAACATCATCAATTTCGGGGATGTCACAAACAGCATCATGATTAACTATTTTTATTAAATCGTGATACATACTTGCCGCATATTGTTTTTTGTTCAAGGGAATAGTTTTTGTTAAAAGTTTTTCCGATAATTTCCCTGCTTTAAACCCGTATCTTTGCTTAATTCCTGTTAAAAATAACAATACTGAAACAAGATTTGATGAACCTGATGAAAATACAACATCAAAATTTTCTTGCCAAACTTTGAATAAAAATTTCAACACTTCAAAGTATTTGTATTTTGATTTTATATTAACGCAAATAACCTCATCAATATAGGAGCAAAGTTGTTTTGCACTTTTACTGCGACTTTCCAATGCTAAATAAATTTTTGCATTGGGATAAGTTTGTTTTACCGATTTGATTGTCGGAAAAAATAAAATTTCATCACCAATTCCGCCAAAATTTATAAGTAATATTTTTTTTATATCATTATTGTTCACAAGAAAATTCCTTTCTCGTTACAACTGCAAGTATTGCCATATATAACCAGAATAATAATTGTAATTGCGGTCTGAAAAATATAGTGTCAAAAAAGCCGTGAAATAATATTGCAACTATTGATGTTAAACAGCAAATTATAACAAGTTTTATATTTAACGGCAGTTCAAGAATTTTTTTCAAGGATTTTATAAATGTTAAAACTATCATCCATAAGAAAGTTAGAAGTGCAAAAATTCCGCTTTCTACCCCGATTTCAAGATAAATGTTATATGCTCCTAATGCATCAAAGCCCGTAACCATATAAAGCCCGTAAATTAAACGATAAGTAGTATTACCCGGTCCTATTCCAATCCAAAAATTATCCAAAAACATTTTTAAACTTGAAATGTAAACATTCATTCTGTATGAATTACTGCTGTCACCTCGAAGTGTAAAAATAGAAGTTAATCTGTGTGAAATTGAAGGAATAAAAATTACCGCTAAAATACCTAAAACTGCTAATCCTGCAATTGTTAAAAATATAATTTTTTGTATGTCTTTTCTTTCTTTAAGATAATTTTTAAATTTATCAAATACTAAATTTGCAAAAAATATCAAACTGAAAAATAATCCGATATAAGCACCTCTGCAACCTGTTTTAATTATTGTGATAATGCTTAAAAGGGAAAAAACTGAAAATAATATTGTCAGTTTTTTGTTTCTTTGTATAAAATAATATAAACTGCAAACAAATAAACATGGTGCCGTTGCAAGTAAATATGCGGCAAAAAGGTTAGGATTAAAAGGTTTTAAAGTTCCAAAAATTCTTGATAAAGTATCTTCAGGGTTCAACGCCGTTTTATCTTGCCAACCTGCAAGTTCTTCAACACCAAATAACATTTGTTTTGTTGAAAATAAAAGTTCAACACAACAACTGATGGCAATCATAACAACTATTGTAAATATTGTATTGGGTTTGCGTTTTATAAATTCAAAAAACGAAAAGAATGAACCAATATATATTGTCATTTTGGCAAAACCTTTTAGAGAAGGTATAAATAAAGATGAAAAACCAACGCTGACAAACATAATAGCCAAAAATATTATTATAGGAATATGAATTGTGCTAAAATTGAAAAGTTTGTGCGTAAATAATGATTTTATAATACTTATAATAAATAATACAGATGCCAATAATCCGATTACTTCACTATTTACAAATGGAATAGTAAAAATAAGGCATGTAAGCATTAAAAAGTAAAAATTATCAATATTGTTAATTAAATGATGTTTTAAATTCACTTGA
>JAKSUS010000054.1 GCA_024408745.1 Candidatus Gastranaerophilales bacterium
CAACAGCAACTGAAAAATTACCTGCTGATGTCGATGAATTAGGAGATTTTTTGTTATCTGTTGAACCTTGATTTTCTGTCTTTTTCTTTATATTTCCGGCAATATCGTTTTCGTTGTTTCCCTCCGTAACATTATTTCCATTTTTATCTTTTAAAGCATCTCCGTTAGAGTTTCTATATACACCATTTTCGTCAGGTGTATAAACAACGTCAACATCTTCTTGGATTTTATTACCTTCAGAATCTGTTTTAGGATTACCGTTTTCATCAAGAACATCTCTTTTTTCTGTAATAACTTTTGAACGAGTTGAACCTAAAGCATCTTGAGTTGTATCATCAGATATTCCGTTCGTTACATCTGAACCTGATGCATTGCTTGTGTCTTGAGTATTGTTTCTGGATTCATTTTGGAATGTTGAATTTTCACCTGATGCATTATCGGTTTTATCTATCCAACCGCCAAAATTATCAAATCTTTGTGCACCGTTTGTTTCATCTTGCTCAGATTCTGTTTTGAGCAAATTTTTAGTCGTGGTATTTGTTGTTGGATTATTATTTGTTCCGTTTTGGTTTGCCTTATTTTGTTTTTTCTTATCCATAGAAACGCCGCCGGCAAATGCACCTGCTATGGCAATATCAATAGACTGGAACAGATTTTTTGAGTTTACATTTGCAGATTCTTCCGCAATAATAGTAGAATTTTCAACAGTTGCCTTAACTGTACGGTCAAGAGTTGTAACGTTAACGGATGCTCCGACAGCTACACCAGTACCGCCGTCTTTTCCGCTACTTGTTTGCTGTGCTAATGTACCACCAAAATCAATATTTGATATTTTATCATTTACCGCACGTTCGTCATTAAATTTTATTAATCCTGTATCACTATCAATAGTAGGTTTAAAACTATCATTCTTTTTTGCAGTTTTAATTTTTCCATATCCGGCATTAACATTGACATTTTTACCTGTTAATTCAGATGAGTTTTTAACGGTTGAAGTTGTTGTACCTTCAATAGTCTGAACATTGACGGCTCCGTCAAGAGCTGCTTTTTTAGCTTTAGAACCTATCATTGAAACTGAAAGGTATGATTGTTCATTTGCTGAATTAATATTTATATCAGATTCGGTTGCATTAATTTTAGAATTATCTACAATACTTTTCGCTTTATTATCTACAACATTAACAAGAACAGAACCACCTATTGCAACATCACCTTTTACAGGAGGTTTTGCTTCACCTGCTGCCCCTACTTTTTCATTAATGAACGAAACAATATAATCTAACGCACCTGAGCCGTTGTAACTGACAACCGAATTTGTTGCATTAATATCAACATTACCTGTTGTAGCATTTATTGTTGAATTTTCAACTACTGATTGTGTATCGGTATCAATAGAATTATAAACAAATGAACCGGCAATACCAGCCTTTTCCGAACTTGCTGATGCTTTTGCTGTATTGTTAAAGAAATTGGTAAAATTCAATCCTGTATCATCTTTTGTTGTAACAGCTTTAATAGCGGCATCAATTTTATCATCTTCAGCTTTATCATAAGCTTTTTTCATCTTATCCCATGGGGTAACAGGAGTAAAATCCCAACTATTATCTGCACTTGAATCAACATCCAACTCAAATACTTGAATTTTATCTTTCATGCCGGGGAGTTTTATATCAACTTTTAACTGTCCTGCGTTCATAGGCAATTCTGTTGTTGAATTCACTACTACACCATCAGAATTAATATTTGAATTGTTTAAAACTTTAGCTAGTGATGTATCTTCTTGTAAATTGACAACTACTGCCAAACCTGCACTAAAATTTGTTTTCCCGCTTGCGGATGATGAGGTTGTATTTGTTGTAAAATCTACGGTATTCGTTTCAATGTTTGTGGATTTTGCATTAAGTACTGATGAATTATCTATAGTAGATTTAGCATTTACGTTTGATTTATTAACAATCAAAGTACCGCCTAATTGAGAATGATTAGGGTCTTTCGCTGCTTTTGAATCATTATTTTTAATGTTTTTAGATACATTTTTTCCGTTGTTATCTTGTGAGGTTTCTCCTGATGTAGAATTTGCCATTTGTTTTTGAACACCATCAACAAGATTATCCAGGTTTTCTCCTTCTGTTCCATTAACTGTTCTTGTTTCAGGATCGGGTTGTTCTGTTGTTTGTTGGTTTTGAACATCATTGGTATTATTGGTTGTAGTGCCTGTTGTTGTTCCAGGTGTTGTTCCAGGTGTACCACCGGGTTGAGTTTCGGGTTTTTTCTCTTCTTTTGCATCTGCAAGTTTCATTGTGACACTATTTGATGCAATATTCAAATTTTGTGATGTTATATTTGCAGTTTTATCTTCACCGTTAAGTGTAAGTACAGAGCCGTTTGACACAAGTGATTCGGTATCAATTTGTTCGTTTTTAACTAAAGTACTAATCGCAACACCTGTTTTGTCTTTAGTTGTCGCATTGTTTTTCATATTTAACGAATCAGAATTAGAATTTCTGGAAACAACTGAAATTTTATTTGCAGTTACATTTGAATTGTCAATTTTTACTGCTGTTGATGCTTTTGTTGTTTGATTAACCAAAAGGAACAATTTTCCTGCATTTTTATCATCACTTTGTTCATTATTGTTAGCATTCTGATTATTAACGTTAGCATTTTGCACGTTATCAACACCTAAAACATCATTACCAACAGCTTTTAGCATAACTATTTGTTGATTTTGTTGTTGCCCTTGCTGACTTTCTTGACCTTGTTGTTGACCCTGCTGCCCCTGTTGTTGACCCTGCTGACCTTCTTGACCTTGTTGTTGACCCTGTTGACCTTGCTGTCCTTGTTGACCTTGTTGCGCATCTGTGTTTTTATATAATACGTTATTGGTAATTTTTAAAGAACTTGAATTTTCCGAAAGTGCTTTTGCCGAGAATGCTCCACCTGCTTGAATTGTTGAATTACTAATGTTAATTAGAGAAGTTGTTTGCGTACCAAGTGCATAAACAAATTCAGATGCACTCTTATCATCAGGTGTTGTAATTGTAAATCCTGAAACGGCATTAGTTTTAAAAGCTGTATCATTTGTTGCTGAAATATAAGAATTAATAACATCTATTGTTGATATAGCTCTTGTACCAAGGAATTTTTCATTAAGTTCCGCACCGATTAAAGCAAGCGGATCTAAAATATATTCTAATGACAAGGCTGAATTAACTTTATCAATAGTTGTTTCAATTTTATGAGTAGCTTTTGCTTCTGCTTTAATATCGTGTCCTGCAATTACGGCATCCTCAATTTTAATTGTTGCTTCAGCAACCTTTCGTAAATCTTCTTTTGTTGTAGTTCCTGCTTTTATAGTTACTTCTTTGCCGTCTTTATCCGTAGTTTTTGTTTCTTTTGGCTTAATTTCAATTGTTTTTTGTGCAACTAAATTTATATCGCCTTTGTCATCAATTTCAATAGCATTAGCACTTTTTGCTTTATTAGAAACGATTGAATTAAAAAGTTTTTCTGCGGCAACTAAATCAAATTCGTTGTTGCTACCTTTATAACCTGCAATAATGCCGGCGGTATTGTTTTCACCGGCTGTTTTATCTTTTGCTATGATTATACTGGAACCGTATAGGTTTACTCCCTCTCTTGCAATAATTTTACCGTTAATTACGATATTACCTTGAGAATCTGTTACAAGAGCCTTATATTTATCGGAGTCATATATGTAGTCTGTTAAATTATCTGTAGTCGTGATACCGTTTTTATATTCGTTATACTTATCTGTTGTCGGGGTTAAAATAGAAAGAGAACCGACATTTAATACACCTGAAGCTCCTACAACCATACCGTTAGGAGAAACAAATATAGCATGTCCGTTATAGAAATTGTTTCCCTGCATTGTATTAACGATACCGTTGATATTAATTTGATTATCAACCATGTTAACAAAATGCTGAATATTATTGAATTGTAAATTAGCAGTGTCGCCTTTGTCTAAATTAAAATTTTGATAATTTCTGAACCCTGTGCTTCCGGAAACTTTTGCAGGATTAATATTATAAACACCATTAACTCCTGTAATCCCTGTTATATCTGTCGCATTTACTGCCTGAATGTTCGAAATTCCGTCAAGGAAGCCTAAACATAATGCAGTAGTTAGCAAAACACTTCTTTTGAAATTTTTTTTCATATAAAAAATTGTCCTTCCGACACCCCAATTCCAATATTTATTAATTATAGTACAAAAAATAATTTGTTATTTGCATATTATAAATTGTTACAACTCTTAATAAACTACATATATTTTATATGTTATATTCTTTTTTATGCTAAATTTTAAATATCATTTTATTAGGTGAATGGAATTAATGAATAGAATAAAATTAATATTTGGGGTTATGTGTTTTGTCGTAATAATTTATTGCGGACATAGCGTTTCTGCAGCCGATTTTGATAACCCTGCCGGTATAATTAATACGCATGTTCTAAATACAATTTTTGAACTTGAAAAAGAACGTGAAATGCAGAAAGACTTTGATAGTTTAAAAAAAGACGATAACGGCGATACACAAAACGATGTAAAAAAAGACGATAAAACCAAAGAAGATAAACTTATGGAAGGAACCGTTGAAAAAACTAAATCCATAGGTGTTATGGTAAAAAATATTGAAGTTCCGCCAAGCGAAATATTAACAGATGAAGAAATAAAGAGTATTGTTGATAAATATGAAGATGAAGAACTTACAATAGAAGAACTGCAAGAAGTAGTTAATGAAATAAACAAGTTATATTTATCAAAAGGTTTTGTGACAGCAAGAGCTTATTTGCCTGAACAAAAAATTGCAGAAGGCAAAGTGCAAATACTTCTTATTGAGGGGAAAGTCGGCGATATAAAAGTTAATGGCAATAAATGGACACGAGAAAGTTTTATAAAGAAAAGAATTGAATTAAATTGTCTTGAAACCGGTAAAATTTTTAATATTGGAACACTTGAAGATAATATTAATAATTTTAACAGGTACAATAACGGTGTTCAGCTTAAAGGTACATTGTTGCCGGGAGGACTTATTGACGGTACAACGGATATTGTTTTGGAAGTTGATGAAAAAAGTCCGTTTCATGTGTCAGCAATAATGGATAACGGGGGAAGAGAATCTATCGGTAAACTTCGTGGCGGTTTAATCTTGCAAGATGACAGTTTATTTGGATTCAGGGACAAACTTACAATAGGTGCTTATGCAAATAAGGCTTCCGTAACACCTTTTGCTGATTATAATATTCCGGTTAATAAAAAAGACGGAAGATTAGGATTTATGTTTTCATCAGGATTTTCTGATATTGCGTATGGTCAATATAGTGACTTTGATATAAAGAGTCGTTCTTATATTTATTCTCTATATTTTAACCAACCGCTTATAAGAAAACCTTATATGGAATTATCAAGTATTTCATCATTAAATTACAAGCACGCAACGACAATTTTTGATGGTGAAGATTTATACACAAATAAACTTCCTTCGGCAGAAACGGGTTTAGCTTTCAGATATGATACAAAAAGAGGTATTTGGTATTTAAATCAAAATGTAGGATATACCGCACCTATTTTTGACAGCGAAGCAAATTATGTAAAAATTGATGGTGGAGTTACAAGACTACATGATTTCGGACATGGTGTTATAGGTCAATTTAGAGGTAATTATCAGGTTATTCCTGCTGATGTTGTACCATCTATTGACCAATTCCAATTAGGCGGTATGTACACGGTAAGAGGTTATTCGGAAGGTTTAATAATAGGACGTTCGGGATATATGCTTAGCGGAGAACTAATGGTTCCGATTTTGCCGAGAACAATTTTAAGCAAAGATAAAACAAAACGAGTACCTTTTTTGGGTAAATATGTAAAAGGTATAGTATTTATTGACCATGGTATGGTGTTCCCATACAAAGGTTCAGGAGAAGAGGCAGAAGGATTGGATTCAAGTGATGTAATGTTAAGTGTTGGTCTTGGCTTGAAAATCTTACTACCGGGTGATGTAACTGCAAAATTAGCTTGGGGCTTCCCATGTATTCAAAACAAATACGAAACAGGTTCAAAGTGGGGAAGATTCCATTTTGACATAAATTTATCTCCTGATTTTGATATGTTACTAAAATTAAGAAAACCCAAAAACGAAAAAGTATAATGATTTCAACACGATATTCTTGTTTGATACCACAAAAAGTGATTTTACTTTTTTAACAACCAATCAATAAGATTTATTTGCCTTATTCCATTGTGTGAAGTTTCAGGTATATTATCCATAGTTAAGAGAAATTTTGTATTGTGGTCTTTTATTTCATTCAATGGCTTTAATTCTCTTTGTAAAACATTTTCATCCATTACGGTTTGTGCTACTTGAAAATAGTATGTATAACCATCTTTTTCGGTAACAAAATCGACTTCAAGATTATTGACTTTACCGATATAAACCCTATAACCTCGCCTCAAAAGTTCAAGATACACAATATTTTCTATATTATGTCCAATGTTTTGCTTACTGTTATTTAATAAAAATTTTTGCAGCCCTAAATCAGCGACATAGTACTTATTTAGAGTTTTTAATAATTGCTTGCCTGATACATCGTATCTGTTAACCTTATACAAAATATAACTATCTTCTAATGCAGACAAATAGCTTTCAACAGTTGGTGGAGAAATTTTTCTTCCGCTTGAGGTCAAGGTATCGCTTATTTTTTTTGGTGAAGTTATATTCCCGACATTATCAAACATGAATTTAATAATACTTTGCAATACTGATGATTCGGAAATTTTGCTCCTTGTCATTATATCTTTTACCAAAATTGCATTGTATATGCTTTCGAGATAATCTTTTTTAGTTTGTTCATTCGGTAATTCCAATAAATATGGAAATCCGCCTTCCGAAAGATATTGCATAAATAATCGGTCGCTACCTATGTTATTATCTTTTGCGGAAATATATTCTTTAAAAGATAACGGTAACATTTTTATTTGCACATATCTGCCTGAAAGTAATGTAGCAAGTTCTCCTGACAATAAAAATGCATTAGAACCTGTTATATATATATCAACCCCATTCTTGATATATAGACTATCGACTGCTTTTTGAAAATTTGGTACATTTTGTATTTCATCCAAAAAGAAATAAACAGTTTTATCAGGTATAAGTTTGCTTTTTAGATATTCATATAAAACCTTATAATCTGTTAAATAATCAAAATCGGCATCTTCAAAATTTATACTGACAATTTGATCTTCTTTTACTCCATTGCTAAGCAAATAATCTTGAAATAATTTAAACAAGGTAGATTTGCCACATCTTCTTATTCCGGTAACAACTTTTATCAGTTGTTTATTTTTAAAAGCAATGAGTTTTTCTAAATATTCTTCACGATTTATCATATATTTACCTCATTATCAGTATAAATGATTTTAAAGAAAAGTCAATACTTTTTAAAATGTATTTTAAAAAGTATATAAAATTATTGAGTTTTTAAAAATAAATTTAACTGCAATCAATAAAAATTAATACGTAATACAGGGATGGCATAATGAATTAACAATATGAGGAATAAA
>JAKSUS010000055.1 GCA_024408745.1 Candidatus Gastranaerophilales bacterium
CATAAAATTATTACGTGATAACATATTAATCGGGATAGGAATTTTTAAAGAAAAAATTATTAAACCCAAAATTGTTTTAGAGAATTAGAAGGCAGAGAAATTGAAAAAAATTATAAAATGTTTATTTGTATTTGCAGTTGTATTATTTATAAATAGTGCTTTTGCAAGTGATAGCGATTTATATAAATTATATTGTCCTGCTCAACCTTATGATATTAGTAACGGCTTTTCAAAAGGAGTTCAAAGCGTTACAGGATTAAATTTAATCGCACGAAAAATTGCGGAAGGCGAAATAAAGAAAGAAATTTCAAAATTTGCAACAGGTAAAATAAAAGTTAAAGTAAAAACTTTTAGTGCAACAGATACAAAGAATGGCAGATTCAGAAGTTTCAATATAAAAGGTGAAAACTTAAAAATTTATTCAATACCAATATCAGAATTTACTGCACAAACTGCTTGTAATTTCATTTATTTAGATTTAGAGAAAAACCCCGTTGAATTAAAAGAACCTATGACAATAGATTTTTCGGCAAAATTTACCGAAAATGATTTGAATAATATTTTAAAAACCCCAACTTATCATAAATATTTAATCAAAATCAAACATAATTCATCGGAATTGAAATTTGTTGAACTTAAAAAACCTCGTATCTCCTTAAAAAATAACAAATTCAATTTTGCACTTGATGTTAATGCACCACTTATCGGCACATTTATTTTCAAAATTCAATCTGATTTAAGAATTAAAGATAATAAAATCAATATAGCAAATATGTTTGTCGGCTCAAATTCCAAAACTATTGATTTGAGTTCTGCCAAATATTTTATGAATGTATTTAACCCCTTATGGTTTGCCCAACTGATTTTACAACAACATAATTGCAAATTACTTCTAAAAAATGTTAAAATAGAAAACGGAAATATTATTATTTTAGGCTCTGTATTTTTAAAAAAGAGTTAGGAGATTAAATTAATGATTAGAGGAATATTTATATTTTTAATAACTTGTTTAATTCTTGCAGGTGCAGGGTTTTTCCTCAAGGATAAATTAGGTTTTGATGCGATTGAAAATTTTAATGTTGATAAAATCACAGGTTCATTAACGCAAGATAAGTTCTCACAAGATAAAGATATTAATAGTGATGATAATAAAACTGATATTGATAATTTAGGTCAAGACGACGATAATGAAGCAGAAGTTTATTTTCTCAAAGAGAACGGTGAAAATGTAAAATTTTCAACAACAAGAAAAAATGTAAAATCAGAAAGCGATAAATTCAGAGCATCAATGGAAGCATTATTTTCAGGACCTTCAGGCTTGGAAAAAATTGCGGGTGTTTACTCTGAAATTCCGCCGGAAACAAAATTATTGGGAATTAAAGAAGATGCAACATCTTATACAATAAATATTTCTGATGATTTTGAGATGGGTGGCGGAGCTGACAGTATGAAAATAAGAGTAAAACAACTTGTTACAACCGCAACTCAGGCAGCAGGCGAAAAAGATGTTTATCTTGAAATTAACGGTAAACGTGCAGAATATGTCGGTGGTGAAGGTATTATGATTTTACAACCTTTAAAGAGAAACTTATAGGTGATTATGGACAAAACTGCTATTACAGATGAACAACTTGATTATTACGTTAATTTAGACTGGACTCAAGAGTTTGGTGAAGATTTAGATTTTGAAGGTAATAATTATCACTATATAAAATTAAAAGAATTTGAAGAGTTTGTTTATTGCGGAAAAACAAAAGAAATTTGTCTGCAAAATTATAAAAAGCAATTAAGATTATTAATCAGAGTAATGCTTGAATTTGACGATCCTATACCCAAACCCGGAGAATTTGAAGACGACTCTGATTATGAAGACGATTTTTAAATCAGGATAATAATTTAATTATTAACAGGAGCTTTATATATGAAAATTATTCCGGTAAAATTGAAAAATTTTTTATCATTACAAATTGCCCCTGTAACAGATATTTGTAAAATGGTAAAAATAGCTTTTACTCCGGTATCTGATATATATGTTAGCCATTCAAAACAATATTCTCATTCTGCTTCAGATATTATACATAAAGCTTCATGGACAAGAAAAAACGGTATAAAAATTAAAAATATGACTTATTGTAGCAGATTGTTTTAATGTACTTTATTACATATTACTTATTTCAATTAATTTCTTAATTGTTTCATCAAACGGACAGGAATCATTCATTGATTGAGTTAAGAACCCGTTAATTGTTTCATTTAATTCAATAGCCTTATCAATATTAGCATCTGTTCCTTTAATATAGGCTCCGATGTTAATTAAATCAGCATTTTTCTGATAAACTGCAAGCATATTTCTTATTTTTGCAGCAGCTTCTTTATGCTCTTTAGGTACAATATCATTCATAACCCTGCTTATACTTTGCAAAACATCAACTGCAGGATAGTGGTTTTTATGTGCCAATTCTCTTGAAAGCATAATGTGGCCGTCTAAGATACTTCTTGCCGTATCTGAAATAGGTTCGTTAAAATCATCACCTTCAACCAATACCGTATAAAGACCTGTTATTGTGCCTTTTTCGCCGGCACCTGTTCTTTCCATTAATTTGGGCATAATTGCAAAAACTGAAGGAGTATAACCTCTCGTTGCAGGAGGTTCACCAATTGCAAGACCGACTTCTCTTTGTGCCATTGAAATACGAGTCATTGAGTCTAACATAAACAGAACATCATGTCCGCAATCTCTGAAATACTCGGCAATTGCAGTTGCAACAAAAGCGGCCTTGATTTTAACCAACGATGGTTGTTCACTTGTCGCTACGACAACGACAGAACGTTTTAAACCTTCTTCGCCTAAAGAGTTTTCAATAAATTCCCTTACTTCTCTGCCGCGTTCACCAATTAATGCAATAACGTTCATATCAGCGGTTGTATTCCTTGCAATCATTGCCATTGTTGTACTTTTACCGACACCTGAACCTGCAAATATTCCCATTCTTTGCCCTTTTCCAACTGTCATACAGGAATCAACAGAACGAATACCGAGTGAAAGCGGTTCATCAATTCTTTTTCTTGAAAGCGGATTAATATTTTTTGCTGATGTTGAATAATATTTATTTGATTTAATTTCAATATTTGCATCAATCGGGTTGCCTAGTCCGTCTAAAACTCTGCCTAAAAGTTCATACCCGACCTGGATTTTCATAGGGCTACCGGTATTAATTACAATTGACCCCGGTTTTAAACCTTCCATTGTGCCTAACGGCATAAGTTGAATTATATTATCCTTGAAACCAACGACTTCCGCATTAACAGGTTTTGAATTTTCATCAGGATAAATATAGCATAAATCGCCAATACTTGATGAAGGCCCGTCTGCTTCAATGACAAGCCCGATAATTCTGATAACCTTTCCTATTTCATTCATCGACTGGGTTTCAGTTATGATGTTTTTATATTTTTCTAAATTAATCATCACTAATTACTTTTTCTGTTTTTTCTTTAATTTTATTTTCTATTTCTTCGGTTACAACTTCGTGTTCTCTTTTATCAATCAAGAGTGTTCTTGCTAAAGTTTCCATTTGTGTTGAAATTCTTGCATCAATTCTTGAATCAACTGATTCAACAACAACTCCGTCAGGCGAAACTGCTTTATCCTGAACAATTTTTATCTGGTCTAAATTTTCAAGCTGCTCTGATAAATCCTGTGAAATTTCTTGAGCATATTCTATTAACTTAGGATTAACAACAATTTTAATATTTTCTTTTTCCTTTAACAGAGAAATGGCAGTTTGAGTCATATTTTTAAAAGCTTCAATATCGTTATCAAATTTAACCCGAACAACTTTCTCTGCAATCATTAAAGCAAGCTCTAAAATTTCTGTTTCGGAAGAATAAACAATTTCATTTTTAACGGCAAAAGTTGCATTAGCCAAAACATTAAGAGCTTTTATTTGTTTTTCATAATCAAGTTTAAACTGTTCTTGTCCGGAATTGTAACCTGCTTCAAAGCCTTGCTTTTGTCCTGAAGCTTGGGCATCATTGGCTATTTTGTCCTTTTCTCTGTTTGCATTATTAATAATTTCTTCAGCATTTTTATTTGCTTTATTTGTTATATCTTCAGCAGATTTTTTCGCTTTGTCTATGATGCTGTCTTTTTGTTCAAATAATTCTTTTAATGAATTTTGTAATTCCTGTAATTCTGCTTTCTTTTTTTCAATTTCCTTTTGAAGCATATTTTTTTGAGAAGTTAAATTATTAAAATTTTCTTCTTCTGTTTCACTCGACAAAACAAAAGAAGAACCATACTGAACAGAATTACTTTGAATACGTTTAGACGATGAATTCATCTTCTGCACCTGCTCTCATAATTACAATTTCACCTGAAGATTCCAATGCTCTTAATACAGAAACAATCTTAGTTTGAGCCTCTTGAACTTCCTTAGTACGAACAGGTCCCATATATTGCATATCATCTTTTAACATATCGCTGGCTCTTTCTGACATATTTTTAAATATTTTTTCTTTAACTTCATCATTCGCACCTTTAAGTGCAAGAGCAAGTTCTCTTGAATCAATTTCACGCAATACTCTTTGAACTGAACGATCATCAAGAAGAATAATATCTTCAAATACAAACATGAGTTCTCTGACTTTTTCTGCTAATTCGGGACTTTGGAATTCTAAAGTTTCAATAATAAGTTTTTCCGTAGGTCTGTCAGAACGGTTAATAATATTTGCAAGTGCTTCTACACCACCTGCCTTTGAAAAGTCTTGTGTTACAACTGATGAAAATTTTTGTTCAACGATTTTTTCAACATCACTTAAAATTTCCGGGTTCGTTCTGTCCATTTCCGCTATTTTAATAGATACAGCTGCCTGAATTTTGGGTGGAAGTGCATTCATAACTTGTGCTGCTTTGTCAGGTTTTAAATATGCTAAAACTAATGCAATCAATTGCGGATTTTCATTTTGAAATGAAGTTGCTAATTGCGACGGATCGGCATTAGAGAAAAATTCAAACGGGTTTGAATGCATTGAAGCAAGTAATTTATTTAATACAAATTGTGAACGTTCAGAACCATAAACATTTTCAAGTAAAGTTTCAGCATAATTCATACCACCTAAGGATAAATAACTGCTTGCCTGAAAAAGAGAATAAAATTCTTCTAAAACTTCATCAAGAGCTTCCGGAGGAACTTTATTTAATGCTGCAATTTCTATTGTTATTTGTTCAATTATATCATCATCCTGTATATTTTTTAATATTTCTGAAGCCGTATTAGGACCTAGTACAATTAATAGGGCGGCAACTTTTTGAACATTTGACATTGATTGAAAATCTATCATATTTTTTAATCCTTAATGAATGACATTAATAATTTTGATGCATCAGACGGATTTGATAAAATCATATTATTTAATTGTGATTTCATCATTTCTAATTCCGGTGCTAATTTAGCTTCCAACATTGGTAAGTTGGACCCCTCGACCAGTTTTTGTGATTCTTGTGCCAATTTTTCAAGTTCTGCTTCCTGCATAGAATAATCATCCTGAAAATCAGTCTGCGGTGCAAGTGCAGTATTATCATTATTATTGTTGTTGTTTGCAACAATACTTCCTTCGTAAGTTTTTTTCAAAACTCCTTTTAACATAAACAATGTTGTTAAACCTAAAATCAAAACAATGAACAATGGTGCAACTTTTGAAACCCAAAAATTCATGCTCTCTTCGCTTTCAAAATCCTGAACCATTTTTTGAGCAACAACCTTTTCTTCATCGGCTCCTGAAAATTGCATGCTTGTAATTTTTACTATATCTCCTCTTTCCGTATCGGCACCTGCCGCAGAAATTGCTAAATCTTGCAACTCTTTTGATTCTTCTTCCGTTAAAATTTTATTGATTGCAACAGCAATTGTCATTCTTTTTACTGAACCCGGTGCATATACAACCTGTTTGATTTCTTTGGAAACATTGTAAGTATTATAATTTTTGGTTTTATTATAATTCATTGTTTTTTCATTGACATTGTTTTCTGAATGCTCGGTTTGTGTTTCGCTTTCTGCTTTTGGTTTATTACTTCCTTTATCGTAAACTTCACTTTCGTTTTGAGTTGAAGCTAAAACACCTTCCGTTGAACCTTCAACCGGAATATATTTTTCTATTGTGGCTTTTGCGCTGTCAAAGTTCATATCAGCACTTACTTCAACCGAAACATTATCAGCACCGACAATTCTTTCTAATACTTTTGTTACTTTTTTAGCCGTATTCTTTTCAAAAGTTGTTTTGTAATGTTCGATATCAGTTGAATTTTTATTCAATTCTTCACTTAAAACCTGACCGTTTTGATCACTTACGAAAACTCTTTCCGGTTTTAAACGAGGAATAGAATAAGCAACTAAATTTTTAATAGATTTAACTTGTTCTGTTTTTAATTTCACACCGGGCGCAAGGACTAACATAACGGATGCGGACGGTTCTTCATCATTGTTTGCAAAAACAGAACGTTCAGGTTCTGCAATTTGAACTCTTACTTTTTGAACCCCGTTAATTCTCTCAATAGTTCTTGTGATTTCACCTTGAAAAATTCTTTGTTTTGTCAACTTATTTTGGAAATCAGTTGCACCAAGCTGAACTTTATCCAACAATTCAAATCCGGGTGAACTGTCCGTAATCATATCATTTTCTGCAACAAATAATCTTAATTCTTCTTTTTTATCAAGAGGTACTAAAATTGCTTTTTTATCATCTGAAAGTTTATATTGATAACCGTTTTTCTTTAAACTTTCCGTAATAGCAACGACATCCTGATCTTGCAAATCGCTGTACAAAACAGACCAGTTAGGCTCTGTTGTTTTTGCAACAAAAAATGATAAAGCCCCTACTACTGCAATAAAAACAATACAAAACAATAATTTTTGAGGCAATTCCAAACCGCCCCAAAGTTTTTTGATATCTGTCCAAATTAAATCTATATAATTGTTCAAAACCTCAAATTCCCCTTATGTGTTTCTAATTATATTGTACCCCGTTTTTTAAAGTAATCAACAATGTTAATTTTAGTAAATTAAAATGACATTCTTGTAATTTCTTTATAGGCTGAAATAACTTTATTTCTAAGTTGTGTGGCCATTTCCAAACCCATATATGCTTTTTGTGAAGCAATCATTACGGAGTGCACATCAATATCACCGCCTGAAGCAAAATATTCTTGTGCTGCTTCTGCTGAGCGTTGCATATCATTTACATTTTGAATACCATCACCGATTGCATTACTTAAAGATTTATAAAAACCATCTGCCGTATTAGGTTGTGATACTTTTTCGGTTGGATTAATATTTAATGCATTTAAATCGTTTAAAGTTTCAGTATCCATTTTCATGTCTGAAATCTTTGGTGCATCAATACTTACATGACCTTCTAAAAGTGTACCGTTATTAAATTTACCGATTTCCATTCCGTTCTTAGCGGACATTTTATTAAATTCTTCCATCGGATTAAAACTTGAAAATTCGCCTATTTCCATCTACCTATTGTCCTATCTT
>JAKSUS010000056.1 GCA_024408745.1 Candidatus Gastranaerophilales bacterium
CTATTAAAATTGGTGATGAAGAAATTACTTACGGATATAATGCTAAATCAGAATATAAAGCAATAAAAATCGGCGATAAAGACATAGAATACGGTTGGAATGCAAATCCCAACGGACAAGAATTTGTTCCTATTAAAATTGGTGATGAAGAAATTACTTACGGATATAATGCTAAATCAGAATACAAAGCAGTAAAAATCGGCGGCAAAAATATAGAATACGGCTGGAACGCAAAACCTACCGGACAAAAATTTTCACCACGATCTATCAAATAACAATAAATATTATTTTGATACTAATTATTCAAACTGTGAATTGGTGCCGGAATACGACCTGAACGGTTAATGAATACGGAATTATCAAAATTGTTTACCGGCATAATCGGTGCTTCACCAAGTAATCCGCCGTAAACCGCATAATCTCCGACACCTTTATTGGGAACAGGAATAATTCTGACTGCCGTTGTCTTTTTGTTAATCATACCAATTGCCATTTCGTCCGCAATAATTCCTGAAATTGTATGTGCCGGAGTTGCACCCGGAATTGCAACCATATCAATACCGACAGAGCAAACGCAAGTCATTGCTTCTAATTTATCTATATGAAGTGCATCTTTTTCAACCGCTTCAATCATGCCTGCATCTTCACTAACAGGAATAAATGCACCACTTAAACCGCCTACATAAGATGTTGCCATTGTTCCGCCTTTTTTGACGGCATCATTTAATAACGCAAGTGCGGCAGTCGTACCATGTGCGCCCGTTCTTTCAAGTCCCATAGCCTCCAAAATATTTGCAACGCTATCACCTTGTGCAGGAGTAGGAGCCAAAGATAAATCAATTACACCAAAAGGAATATCTAATCTCTTTGCCAAATCACGACCGACAAGTTCACCTGTACTTGTGATTTTATAAGCGATAGATTTAATTTTATTTGCTACAACACCAAAATCAGCATCCTTAGGTAAATTCGCAACGGCAGCCCTGACAACACCCGGGCCTGAAACACCTATATTTAAAGCACATTCAGGTTCACCATAGCCATGAAAAGCACCTGCCATAAACGGATTATCAGATGGGACATTACAAAATACAACTAATTTTGCAGCACCTATTCCGTCTTGTGAAGCCGTTAATTCTGCTGCTTTTTTAATGGTTTCACCCATTCTTTTAACGCCTTTCATGTTAATACCTGCTTTTGTTGAAGCAACATTAACAGAGGAACAAACTCTTTCTGTTTGCGCAAGTGCTTCAGGAATAGAACTGATTAATAAATCGTCACCTTTTGTGCAACCTTTTTCAACTAATGCACTAAAACCACCGATAAAATCAACATTGACTTCATGTGCCGCTTTATCAAGTGTTTTTGCGAGCAAAACATAATCGGGATTTTTTGCACTTTCACCGATTAAAGAAAGCGGAGTAACTGCAATTCTCTTATTAACAATAGGAATTGAGTATTCGTCTTCTACCTGCTCGGCATAAGGAGCAAGATTTTTACCGTATTTAACTATTTTATTATAAATTTTTTCTGCTGTTTCATTAATATCAGTTGAAATGCAATCTCTCAAAGATAAAGACAAAGTAACCGTTCTTATATCCAAGTGGTGCATTTTTATCATATTTATTGTTTGAAGTATATCATCAACTTTAAAATTAAACATTTTTACACCTTCTTAGATACTGTGCATTTTGTCAAAGATTTCTTTTTTCTGAACCCAAACTTCCATTTTTAAGCTTTGGGCTTTTTCTAAAATGGCATTTTTAATATCAGAAAAACCGGCATTAGCTTTACCGATATCGCACATCATAAACATTACAAAATATTCCTGCATTGTTGTTTGGCTTATATCTTCAATGTTTACTTCGTATTTTTCCATTACTTGCGAAATAGCAGCAACAATACCGATTTTATCAGCACCAAATATCGTAACGATAATCTTTGAATCTTTCATTATCTTGCCTTTCTATTCTTCATCAGTATCATCAGTTTTGTTTTCTTCAATAAGTTCATCTGCAAAGTCCTGAACAAATTGAGCAGTTAATGATTGTTGTTCCATCTGAACAGTCGGTGTTTCGGTTTCAGCCGTAGCTTCTGTTTCAATACCCTCAACCTCTTGTTCTTCGGGATCAATAATTTTGTTAACTACAACAACGCTGTCACCTTCAACAAGGTTTTGAACTCTTACACCTGTTGCAGGACGGCCCTGACGGGAAATATTAGCGGCTTTTTGTCTTGAGACAACACCATTTGCTGTAACTAACATGATTTCATCTTTTTCGTCAATAATAGTTAAAGCGGTTAATCTGCTTTTTTCGTTTTTGAACTTAGTACAAATTAAGCCCATTCCGCCTCTGTTTTGAGGTCTGAATTCCGAAATTTTTGTTCTCTTGCCAAAACCGTCTGTTGTAATAACAAGCAAGTCTGCGTCTTTATCTCTCGGAACGATATCGCAGCCGATTAAAGTATCACCGGCTCTCAATTTCATTGAATTAACGCCTCTTGCAGTTCTGCCTAAAGGTCTTAAATCACTTACACCAAATCTGATTGCCATACCATGAGCGGTACCGATAATTAATTCGTCCTTATCGTCTGCTTGTTTTACCCAGTTCAAATCATCATCTTCATCAAGACCGATTGCAATAATACCGTTCTTTCGGATATTTGCAAAGTTGTCTAATGAAATACGTTTGATATAACCTTTTTTAGATAACATAATTAAATTTTTACCGTCATCAAAACTTGTAACCGGAACAACAGCAGTTATCTTTTCATCCTGATCAATCGGTAAAATATTAACAATCGGTAAGCCTTTTGCCTGACGTCCGCCTTCAGGGAAGTCATAAACATTAAGACTGTATGCAGTACCTTTTGAACTGAAGAATAATACTTTATCGTGCATCATTGCCGTAAAGAAATGTTCAACGTCATCATTTTCTTTTGTTTTCATTCCGCCTTTACCTCTTGTCGCGCGGTTTTGACGTTCAAAAGTATCAAGTGAAATGCGTTTGATGTATCCTTGAGTTGTAATAAATACAGCCATTGGAACATTTGGAGTCAAATCTTCAATGCTTAAGCCGTCATCTTCAGCCGGAACGATTTGTGTTTTTCTGTCATCACCGTATTTTTCTCTGTCTTCAAGAAGTTCAGTTTTAATGATTGCAAGAACTTTTTGTCTGTCTGCTAAAATTGCTTCGTATTCTGCAATTTTCTTCATTAATTCTTCGTGTTCTGCTCTGATTTTGTCTTGTTCCAAACCTGTTAATCTTCTCAATTGCATTTCTAAGATTGCATTAGCTTGGTCTGCATCTAACCCAAATCTTACAATTAAACCGTTTCTTGCTTCATCAGTTGTTTTTGACTTTTTAATCAATTCAATAACTTCATCAAGAGATCCCAAAGCAATAATCAAACCGGCTAAAATATGTGCTCTGATTTTTGCTTTTCTCAAGAAGAATACTGTTCTGCGAGTAACGATTTCAACTCTGTGTTCAATAAATTCATTTAATACTTCGTATAAATTCAACAATCTCGGTTGTTGACCGACTAAAGCCAACATATTAACACCGAATGTTGATTGCATTGCAGTATATTTAAACAAATTATTTTTAACGATTTCAGGTTTTGCATCACGCTTTAATTCAATAACGATACGCATGCCGTCTCTGTCAGATTCATCTCTTAAATCTGAAACTCCGTTAATTCTGCCTTCTTTAACAAGGTCTGCAATTTTTTCAATTAAAGCAGCTTTATTTACCTGATAAGGAAGTTCGGTTACAACAATCGCAGTTCTTGCCTGACGACCGTTACCACCTGCAATTTCTTCAAAGTTTGCAACGGCTTTCATAATTACACTGCCTCGACCTGTTTCATAAGCCTGTCTGATACCGCTGACACCAACAATAGTAGCTGCCGTCGGGAAGTCAGGACCTTTTACATATTCCATCAATTCAGGAATAGTAATTTCAGGATTATCAATAACGGCAATAGCTCCATCAATAACTTCTCTTGCGTTATGAGGGGGTATATTAGTTGCCATACCAACTGCAATACCTGAACAACCGTTTAATAATAACATTGGCAATCTTACAGGTAAAACAGTAGGTTCTTCTAAGCTACCGTCGAAGTTCGGCATAAAATCAACAGTTTCGCTTTCAATATCAGCTAACATAGAAGATGCAATCGGTGCCATTCTTGCTTCGGTATAACGCATTGCAGCAGCACTGTCACCATCAACGCTACCGAAGTTTCCATGTCCGTCAACAACAAGATAACGCGTGTTAAAATCTTGTGCCAAACGTACCAACGCTTCATAAACAGAGCTGTCGCCGTGAGGGTGATATTTACCTAAAACTTCACCGACGATACGAGCACATTTCTTAAACGGTTTATCAAAATACATACCGAGTTCGTTCATTGCAAACATGATACGCCTGTGAACAGGTTTTAAACCGTCCCTTACATCAGGCAACGCACGACCTACAATAACTGACATTGCATAGTCAATGTAGCAATTTTTCATTTCATCTTTTATATTAACTTGGACGATTTTACCGTCACCGAAAATTGATTTTTGTTCGCTCAACTTTTCTCTCCCCAATATCTACTCTAATATAAATATATTATAGCATAAGCATATTAATGCTTACAAAAATGTTTAGAAAATTTAATTATTTACCTATAACATTTAAAATTTGCTGATAAACTTTATCGGGTGTTGTATTTGCATCAACACTTACTAACAAACCTTTGTTTTCATAATATTCAACAAGTGGTGCTGTTTGTGTAAAATATGTATCAAATCTCTTCTGTGCAACTTCTTTTGTATCATCAGTTCTTTGGTAAAGTTCACCGCCGCATTCATCACAAATATTTTCGATTTTTGGCGGCATGGTCTTTAAGTTGTAGATTTTACCGCACCCCTTGCACATTCTTCTGTTAATAATTCTTTCCAATAATAAATCTTCATCAACATCTAATTTTATAACGATTCGTTTTTCTGATTTATCTTTATTTGCTTTATTTAGTTCATTTTCTAAAATTTCTGCTTGTTCAATACTTCTTGGGAAACCGTCTAAAATATAACCGTTTTGAGCATCATCTGAAAATATTTTTTTGATAATAATTTGTGCAACCAATTCAGCAGGAACAAGTTGTCCGTTGTCCATAAAGCCTTTTGCAGTTTGACCTTCTTTAGAATTAGCTGCAATTTCTGCTCTTAACAAACTTCCCGTATCAATATGAGGAAGGTTTAATTCTTTTGCTAATCTTTCTGTTTGTGTACCTTTGCCTGATGCAGGAGGTCCTAAAAAAATCATTTCAGATTTTATCATTTTTTCAAAAATCCTTCATATTGTTGTGATAAAGCATGTGTTCTTATTTGATTAACCAAATCAAGTGCAACACCAACCATAATGATTATTGAAGTTGAACCGATACCTTGGAATGTTGTAATTCCTGTGATTTTACTCGCTACAGAAGGTATCATTGCAATAATGCCAAGTCCGATTGCACCGATAAACGTAATTTTTGTAATGATTTTGTCTAATGCATCAGCTGTTGGTTTGCCCGGTTTAATACCCGGAATAGAACTGCCTGATTTTTTAAGGTTGTTCGCAATATCTTTCGGTTGCATATTCGGCATAATTGATGCATAGAAAAAAGTCAATAAAAATATTAATGTGAAATAAATAATATAGTACCAAGGTTTTGCAGAACTGAATAAAGTATTGTTTAAAGTTACAACTATTGATTTAACTGCCCCCGGTAACATTGGTGAATTCCCTAAAATACTTAAAATGGTTTCAGGGAACAATAAAATTGCGATTGCAAAGATAATCGGCATAACGCCTGACGGATTTAATTTAAACGGAATGTAAGTATTTCCGCCACCGTAAACTTTGTTGCCGACTTGTCTTTTCGGAGTAACAATAACTACTTTTCTCATTGCTTCCTGCATAATAACAACTAAAACCATAGCCAATAAGAAAAATGCCAACAAAATCAATAATAAAAATTGTAATTGACCGTTACCCGTAACTAATGTTTTTGTTCTTTCAATATAAAGAGGAATACCAGAAATAATACCGACAAAAATCAATAAAGAACCACCGTTTCCGATACCTCTTTCGGTAATTAATTCCGCTAACCACATAACAAGTATTGAACCTGCAGTAAGTGCAACAATCGCACCGATACTAAATAAAAACGGGTTAACACTTGCCAAAATGGAGCCTGATAATTTATGTAAAAATGCTATAAAAATTGTACCTTGGAAGATTGCCAAAAATACTGTCGAAATTCTTGTATATTGAGAAATTTTTCTTCTTCCCGCTTCGCCTTCTTCTTTTTGTAAGTTTTCAAGCTGAGGAACGATAGCAGTTAAAAGCTGAATTATAATGGAGGCGGTGATATAAGGTCCGATACCAAGTGCAAAAATTGATACTGCACCTAAAGCACCGCCTGAAAACATATCTAAAAATCCTATGATATTATTTCCTGCCGCTAAGTTTGAAAATACTGCATTATTAATACCAAACAATGGGATTTGCGCACCAAGTCTGAATAAAACTATCATTGCAAATGTAAATATTAATTTTTTCTTTAAACCTGTTGCTTCCCAATTACTAACAATATCTGCTATTGTAGGGATTTTCATTTTTTGTTGTTGCATTATAATTATTAACCTCTATTATACGATTTCTGCTTTTCCGCCTGCTGCTTCAATTTTTTCTTTAGCTGATGCACTAAAGTGTCTTGCTCTGATTGTTTTAGCAGTTTTAACTTCGCCATTTCCCAAAACTCTCAATACTTGAGCGATATTAGGAGCAAGCCCGAGTTCTTTTAATAATGCTAAATCAATTTCAGCAGCTTCGATTTTATCTAATTTTGAAACGTTCAATTCATAGTTAACTGTTTGGTTAACCAATTCGAAGCCTTTTAATTTCGGAGCGCGTCTGTAAGCAGGCATTTGTCCGCCTTCAAACCCTCTTTTTTGGCTTCTTCCGGAACGTTGACCTTCACCGTTATTACCTCTTGAACTTGTTTTACCAAGTCCTGAAGCACGACCTCTGCCCACACGTTTAACGCTATGAGTAGCACCATCGGCAGGTCTTAAATCTGTTAATTTTATTCTTTCCATTTTGTGCCTCTTTTCTATTCAACTTCTTTTACTAAGTGTGATACTTTTGTAATCATACCTCTGATTACAGGTGTGTCATTATGTTCAACAATACTATTACGTTTTGTCAAACCTAATGCTTTAACCACTTTTTTCTGTGCTTCAGTTGAACCAATCAGGCCTCTTGTAAGTTGTATTTTTACTTTCTTTTCTGTTGCCATGACTAAATTCCTCTTAACTTAACATTTCTTTTACCGTTAGTCCTCTTTTTGCTGCTGCAACTTTGAACGGTTTTAATGCTTTTAAAGCTTCCATAGTTGCTCTTGCTGCGTTAAGAGGTGATTTTGAGCCTAATGATTTACTCAAAATGTTTTCGATACCTGCAAGTTCAAGTACAGAACGAACTGCACC